>JBEIRZ010000433.1:0-3721 GCA_040375695.1 Planctomycetaceae bacterium | reverse complement strand
ATCGCGAAAGGGCTGATCAGGCTTTCTAAAAGGCTCAATTTGCCCATTCTCTCCCTTGTCTGAAGAAAGTCGTAGAAATTTTTTGACAACGGTGAGTTTTTCCGCTTTAATCCGGCGTTTAGGTAAACGTGACGGCTTGTTTTTCCTTCGGTTTCTCCAATTAGGAACGGGATCATGCTGGAGCTTAAGTATCCGCGGCTTCGAACGAATTGTGCCGGTTCGACGCGACGAGATTTCTTGCGTGTCGGGGCATTGGGGATGGGGTCATTGACCCTGTCGGATTTGCTCCGTTCGCGGGCCGAGGCGGCTTCGGCGGGGGTATCGACGAGCAACAAGTCGGTCGTCTGGTTGTGGCTGGGTGGTGGGCCGACGCATGTCGAGACGTTCGACCCGAAGATGACCGCGCCGGCGGAATACCGCAGCGTGACGGGAGAAGTGAAGACGAACCTTCCCGGCGTGACGCTGGGTGGTAATTTCGAACAGATGGCGAAGGTCGCCGACAAGATGGCGTTCGTCCGATCGTTTGCCCACACCAACAGCGGGCACTCGGGCGGGACGCATTATGTGATGACCGGTTATGACAACCGGCTGGCCGATAACGGCGCGGTCCCCGCGCGGCCGGGTGTCGGTTCGATCGTTGCGCGGGTGCGTGGGACGAATCATCCCGAGACGGGGATCCCGACGTACATCCGATTGGGCGGGATTTATGCCGACGGCCCGGCCTTTTTGGGGACGGCCTTTGCCCCGTTCGATCCTGCGGGTGAGGCCCGTCGCAACATGGCCCTGTCGGTGCAAGAGCCGCGGCTCGATTCGCGCCGGGTGCTCCTCAAGGGGCTCGATACGATCCGTCGCGAGGCGGATCGGAGCGGTTTGATCAAGGGTCTCGATTCGTTCGACGAGCAGGCCTTCAACATCATCCTCAGCCGTTCGCCGCAAGCGTTCGATTTGAAGTACGAGGACCCGCGGGTCGTCGACCGGTATGGCACCGGGTTGGGGCAACAGTTGTTGCAAGCCCGGCGGCTTTGCGAAGCGGGTTGCGGCTTCGTCACGGTCAGCTTCGGCGGCTGGGACATGCACGGCAACATCAAGCAGTCGATGGATCAGCTCGCGCCGCAGGTCGACCGCGCCGTTGCCGCGTTCGTCGAAGATTTGTCGCTGCGTGGGATGAGCGACGACATCCTGTTGGTGGTCAGTGGTGAGTTCGGCCGCACCCCGAAGATCAATGGCGGTGCGGGTCGCGACCACTGGGCGCCGTTGAGCACGCTGGCGCTGGCCGGTGGTGGCTTGCGGATGGGTCAAGTCATCGGCGAGTCGGCTGAAAAGGTCGACGTGCCGAAGACGACCGCGATCACGCCACAGGATTTGCTCGCGACGGTCTTCCAGGTGATGGGGATCGAGCGTCGGATTCAGTTCACCGATCAGGCGGGGAGACCGACCTACATGGTCGAGAACGGCCGGCCGATCAAAGAGTTGGTCTGAGCCTTTCGGCAACGCCCTCCATGCCCTGCCCCGCCCTCCCCGCCTCCAACCTATCGGTCGATACCATGGACTTCGGATCCCGAAGCGGGGTGGTCGTGTCGGCGTCTTCAAGCCCGCGTCGTGCGGGCTTTTTTCGTACCGGTTGCACACGCATGCCGCGAAGGGTGTCGCGATTCGCTGCCGCCGCGATGCTACTTGGCCTGTCGATCGCTTGCGGCGTCGTTAGGGTCGCTAGCGGGCAGGATCAAGCGGAGCCGGGAACGCTAAAGGGGCATTTGGGGGCGATCGCGATGGGGGTGTTGACCCCTGACGGCGGTCGCGCGATCACGGCCAGCACCGACCAAACGGCGCGGGTCTGGGACTTGGCTTCCGGTGCGACGATCCGTGAGTACGCCGGGCACACCGGACCGCTTTATTCGCTCGCGCTCAGCGGTGACGGCCGGACCTTGGTGACGGGTGCGCAGGACAATTCCTTGCGGGTCTGGGACGTCCCACAAACGGTGCCGCTGCTGGCAATGGTCGCACACGGTGAATCCAACGGGGACGCCAGCGGGGGGGGCGTTAAGGGTGTCGCGGGGACTGCCGACGGCAAGGTATTGGTCTCGGTCGGTGCCGACAACAAGCTTCGCGTTTGGGACACGACGCAGCTCGATGTCGCGATCGTTTCGGCATCTACAATCGATCCGAATGCCATCTCGAAAGTCTTGTCGGGGCATGACGCGGCGATCACGTCGGTGGCCGTTCGTCCCGACGGGAATCTGATCGCGACGGGGGATGTTTCGGGCCGGATCCTGTTTTGGAGCCCGTTCCTGGAGCAGCCTCAGGGGAAGGTCGAAGGTCCCGGGGTCGTTTCGCTGGCGTTCAATGGCAACAACCAGCAGTTGTTCGTTTGTGGCGTGGACGGGATCGTCCGGCAATGGGAGACCCCGGCGCCGGTCCGCCGGCAGCTCGAACCGCTCCCGCAACCGGTGATGCGATTAGCCGTTTCAAAAGGGCAACCTTTAGCGCTTGTCGCCACGGGTGACCAGGTGACGCGGCTGATCAACGTCGACACCGCGCAGGTGGCTCGCGAGTTTCCGGCTGCGGGAGCTGCAGTGACCGCGGTCGCGATTTCCGGCAGCAACGCGTCGATCGCGGTCGGTGATGCGCAAGGGGTCGTGCGGGTTTTGAATGCGGCCAATGGCGAGGTGCAGGTCAGCTTCACGGTACCGGGGGGCGCGGTCCACGGGCTTGCGTTTCACAACGACAACCAACGGTTATTGACGACCGGTGCCGACGGTTTCGTTCGCGTCTGGAAGCCGATGCCAGCGGCCGAAGGGTCGCCGGCGGGGACCCCGATGACGGCTTCGAGCGAAGGGACGCAGTGGGGTGTCCTCCCGGGAGGCGGCTGGGTGATGGCGACCAGTGGTGACGCGTCGCTGCTCTTCGCAGGTGGTGCCGATGGCAAGGTTCGGCAAGTCGCGACGGCCGATGGGACGGTCCAAAAGACGCTCGAAGGTCACACCGGCGCGATCACGGAGCTCGCCGTTTCGCCCAACAACCAGCGGCTTGCGAGCGTGTCGCGGGACGGGAGCTTGCGCGTTTGGAATTTGAATGACGGGACGGTCGCGTTTAAGTCCGATCACCCTTGCCCTGTGAATTCGGTCGCGTGGTCCGCCGATGGCCAGGCCGTGGCGACCGCGGCGGAGGACGGCCTGGTCCGGCTTTACTCCGCGGAAGGCGGGAGGTTGCTCGAACAATTCTCCGGCAATCCTGCGGGTTGGTCGGCGGTCGCGTGGTTGGGCGCGGCGGGGCAATTGGTGTCGGCATCGGCCGATAAATCGCTGCGGTTGATGAAACGTTCGGCGCAGCGTGCGATCGCGCCGCATACCGCGTCGGTTGTCGCGATGGCGATCCTCGGCGGCCAAGTGTTGACCGCATGGAAGGATGGGAAGGTGACGCTCAACGACCCGAACTCGGGTCAATCATCGCGCGAGTTCGGTGGGTGCGCGGCGGAGATCCGATCGCTCGCCGTTCGTGCCGATGGACAACGGGTCGCGGCGGGTGCAGCGGATGGCAAGGTTTACCTTTGGAACGCGGGGAATGGCGAATTGATGCAGACGCTCGAGCTCGCGTCGCCCGTCGTCGCTTTGGCGTGGGGGCCTGACAACCAAAAACTTGTCGCGGCGACGGAAGAGCGCAAATTGCATTGGTTCGGCCAGCCGTTGCCGCCGACGCAGCCTCGTCCCGGGAACGAGCTGGT
>JBEIRZ010000280.1:0-6093 GCA_040375695.1 Planctomycetaceae bacterium | reverse complement strand
GACTCCGGCTTGCAGTGGGAAATCGCTCACTCCGATTGGATCGCGGCCCGCTCGCAGCTCGGACAAGCCGAAGCCGAGGAAAAGCGGCTGCGGCTGTTGTTGCAAACCAGCTCGGTCAGCGATTCGGAATATGACATCGCGGTCGCGGCCCGTGACACGGCACAAGCCCGGCTCGATGCCGCGGAGCGACGCAAACAGCTCGCGGATAATCAAAAGTCTTATTGCGACTTGAAGGCGGATCACGACGGATTGGTGACCGCGGTCTTGGCCGAGATCGGTCAAGTCGTCGCGGCGGGCCAACCCGTCATCCAATGGATGCAAGGGGAAGAGCTCGAAGCGGTCGTCAGCGTCCCGGAATCGATGCAGCGCGACGTTTCGAGCCTCGATGCCGAAATCACCTTTTGGTCTCGTTCCGGCCTTCGTCTGTCCGGCAAGCTTCGGGAGCTATCGCCGATCGCGAACCCGCAATCACGCACCTATGACGCTCGTTTTCAGCTTCTGAACCCACCCCCGGACTTGGCGTTGGGGATGACCGCCACGGTCCATCTCGTGGCGGCCGATTCGTCAGGGATCCCGATCCCGATGAGTGCGATCGTTGATCGAGACGGCCACCCTTCGGTGTGGAAGATCGCCGCGGATGGCGCCCTGCAGAGCCTGCCGATTGGCATCGTTCGATACGAAACGGATTTCGCGATCGTGCAAGGAGACCTCCACCAAGGCGACACCTTGGTCAGCGCCGGGGTGCAACGCCTGGATGCGGCTTGCAAGGTTCGTGTTTGGAAGGACGCGCAATGACCCTTTCGAACGATAACCACGGTTGGAACCTTTCCCGCTGGAGCGTTTTGCATCCCGCCTTCGTCGTCTTCTTGATGCTGGCATGCTCCGCGGCAGGGATCTCCGCTTATTTGCGCATGGGACGGGCGGAGGATCCGACCTTCACGATCAAGACGGCGGTCGTCAGTGCCACATGGCCGGGGGCGACACCGGAAGAGATGCAGCAATTCGTCGCCGAACGTGTCGAAGAAAAGCTGCGTGAAACGCCCGACCTCGATTACTTGCAGACCTACTGCATCAGCGATCGCATGTTGACGCTGGTTCAACTCAAGGACGCCGCTCGCGAACAGGCCGCCGAGGACGCGTGGTATCAGGTTCGCAAAAAACTCGCTGATATTCGCGGCGAGCTCCCCCCCGGTGTGCTCGGGCCTGCGGTCAATGATGAGTACGGTGACGTCTATTCGGCCATTTACGCTTTCACGGGCGACGACTATTCGTACGCCGAGCTGAAGCGGTTGTGCAAGATGGCGAAGACTCGCCTGCTGCGGCTCGATAACATCGAGAAGGTCGAAATCATCGGCGAACAAGAGGAACAGATCTTTGTCGAGTTTTCGCACCGCAAATTGTCGACCCTGGGAATCACCCCCCTCCAAATCTTCGACAGCGTGGAACGCCAAGGGGCGATGTTGCGATCCGGCAGCATCGACACCGACAGCGATCGGATCCACGTCCGCGTCTCACGTGATTTCGCCGGGCTCGACCAACTCGAAGCGATTCCGGTCGAAGCGGCTGGCAAGCTCTTTCGATTGGGTGATGTCGCCGAGGTGACCCGCGGCTACGCGACGCCATCGCTGTTCAAGACGCGTTACAACGGCAAACCTTGCGTTTCGATCGGTGTCGTGATGCGGCGAGGAGGCAACGTCGTTCGGTTGGGGCAAGAGATCGAGAAAGAGATGGAAGTTGTGCGTGGCTTAACCCCCGTGGGGGTCGAGATCGGCACGATCGCCTTTCAGCCCCACGTGGTCGAAGAGTCCGTCGGCGAATTTTTGAGCTCGTTCTTCGAAGCCTTGTTGATCGTGCTGGTGGTCAGCTTTCTGAGCCTCGGGTTTCGGACCGGGATCGTGGTCGCGCTGAGCGTCCCGTTGGTGTTGGCGATCTCGTTAATCGTCATGGAAGCGAAGGGGATGAACCTGGATCGCATCACCTTGGGCGCGTTGATCTTGTCGCTCGGTCTCCTCGTGGACGACGCCATCATCGCGGTGGAAATGATGGCGGTGAAGATGGAAGAAGGTTGGACTCGCGTGGACGCGGCGACGTTCGCGTGGACCAGCACCGCATTCCCGATGTTGACAGGGACCCTGATCACGATCGCCGGTTTTTTGCCCGTCGGGTTTGCGAAGTCGACTTCGGGCGAGTACGCCGGTGGGATCTTTTGGGTCGTCGCGATCACGTTGGTGATCTCGTGGATCGTCGCGGTGACGTTTACGCCGCTGCTGGGGGTGAAGCTTTTACCCAGTCACATGAAACAGGGCCACGGCCCCCAATCGCATGATGCGGCTTTTCAATCGCCATTCCATCGGATCCTACGGCGCTTGATCCGGGCCTGCGTCCGCAGGCCATGGGTCGTGGTCGGCGTGACCGGGGCGATGTTCGTTGCGGCCCTCTTCGGTTTTACGAAGCTCCAGCAGCAGTTTTTTCCGACCTCTTCGCGGACGGAGGTTTTGGTCGATATCCGCATGAACGAGGGGGCTTCGATCGCCGCCACCGAACGGATGGCAAAGCAGGTGGAGCGGTTGCTCGATCCGTGGCTCCAGACCGCCACCGAGACCGGCGATGTGCTGCACTACGCGACCTACGTCGGCGCGGGTGCGGCCCGATTCTTTTTGGCTTTGAACCCGGACCTGCCAAATCCGAGTTTTGCCAAACTGGTGATCCAGACACGCGACGTCAAATCACGCGAGCGGGTGCGGGCGATGTTGATCAGCGCTACCGAAAGCGATCCCGTTTTCGCAGACGCGTCGATCCGGGTGTTGCGATTGGAGTTCGGGCCGCCGATCGGGTACCCCGTTCAGTTCCGCGTCGTCGGCCCCGAACCTGGCGAAGTTCGACGCATCTCCGAACAAGTCCGCGAAGTGATGCGTCAAGACCCTGCGGCGGTGGACGTGAACCTCGAATGGCACGAACCCGCGAAGGCGATTCGGGTGCAACTCGATCAAGACCGCGCCCGCCTGATGGGGCTCTCACCAACGGAAATCGAGCAGGGGCTGCAAACCCTGTTGAGCGGCACGCTTATCTCCCAATACCGCGAGGGGACAGAGACGATCCCGATCTTGGCTCAAGCCGTTCCCGAAGAGCGACTCAATCTCAATGAGGTCGCCGACATGACGCTCTTCACGCTCAGCGGCCGAAGCGTCCCGATCCGACAGATCGGACGGATCGAATCCACGCTGGAGCAACCCATCACCTGGCGGCGTAATCAGGAGCGAGTTTTGACCGTTCGCTGCGACATCGCCGATGGGAATCAAGCACCGGACGTGAGCACCCGAATCGATCGTCAACTGGCTGACCTGAGGGCGTCGTTACCCCCGAACTATCGGATCGATTTGGGGGGGGCGATCGAGGAAAGCACCAAGGCGAACGAGGCGTTGTTCCGAGTCTTTCCGTTGATGATTGTCGTCATGCTGGCGTTGCTGATGTCGCAGGTCCATGATTTCCGCAAGATGTTGCTGATTTTCGGCATTGCGCCGCTCGGAATCATCGGGGCCGTCGCGGCGCTGCACCTGTTCAATGCCCCGTTCGGGTTTGTGGCGTTGTTGGGAGTCATCGCGTTGGCTGGGATGGATATGCGGAACTCGGTTATTTTGGTCGATCAGATCGAGCAAGACCGGGCCCAGGGGTTAAGCGAATGGGATGCGGTGATCGAGTCATCGGTTCGCCGTGCCCGCCCCGTAATCTTGACCGCGGCCACCGCGATCCTGGCGATGATCCCGTTGACCCGCAGCGTCTTTTGGGGGCCGATGGCGATGGCGATTATGGGAGGGTTGTCGATCGCTACCTTCCTGACGCTGATCAACCTGCCGGCGATCTACGTGATGCTGTTTCGGGTCAAGCCACCCCGGTTGGGGGATTAGGCCGATCGGGATCAGACGACTCAACGGCCGATTCACCGGATCGATGTGGCCGTTGCCCGCAAAGGTCATTGCGCCACCGAATTCACATGGCGTTTTGAATTGATTTAGCGAGCTTCGTGACTGGGCGAACGCAACCGGGCGACGAACCTTTTGATTAACATGCATCGATTGTTGCGGAGCGACCCGTTTCGGGGCCATCTCCGCCACCCCCGCCCCACGGGCAAACGCATCCTCTGAATCAACAGGAAAAACATGGGCGCTGACGATTCCGAGTGGCAAGATTATCGCCATCGGAAACGCCTTCTGTGGGGAGGACTTTTTCTCTATTTGCCAGTGACAGGAAGCGTCGGCATCGCATTGACCAGGGTCGGTTTAACTGCCGGTGCCGGAGCCTTTGCCATCGCATGGATAGCGCTCTGGGCGATCAACGGCTACCGGCTCTGTCGATTCCGCTGCCCCGAGTGCGGCCAAGACTTCTTCATGCAAAGTTTGGGATACATCAAAGTCGGCAACGTCTGGTCGACCCGATGTTGCCATTGCGGGGCATCCCCGCCGCCCCAGAGAGCGTCTGCGTAAGTTCACGCTCGTCCCTCCACCATCACCTTCGCCAAGCCAGCCGCCTTGGCAAAATCATTCTCGGTAATGAGCAGGTAACTCTGCTGTGCAATGCGAGGCAATCTACCAATCGATGTCGTCAAGAGCTGACGAGCGGCTAAAGAGATTGGAAGGCTGATGGGCGAGATGGCGTTTCCCGTCAACGGATTTCGTCGGATTCTCGCCATTCAGGCTCCAATTACTTAGCCCGACTCGTAATCGCCTGATTTAAAGTATTAATGAGGTAGCAATCCGCGTAAACTACATCGACAATCGTCGAAGTGGGTGTAGTTTCGTGACAGTCCAATGATTCAGATAATTAATCTAGAGTTACCAAAATATGAAATATGAAAATTGTTTTGTTAGCAGGTTTTTCTACGTCGCGTTAAGTATCGCGTTCGTATTGGGGTCTTATCAATTGTTGTTTGCAGACGAAACATCCAGCAAGAAGCCTATTACCGATGCGGATGTCAATGCTGCGCAACAGGAGTGGTGCGATGGCTTAGTACAAATTGGAAAAGTGCACGCGGCAGGTGGCGATTACAAAGTTACCGCCAGGCAGTTGATCGATGATTTATACGACTACAAGGAGGGAAAAGTATTCTTCAAACCAACTCTCGCCTTTGGAAAGAACACATTTAGAAACACTCGCGAAGGCGCTTTGTCTTACTTCGTCGGTGGGAACGCCGACTTTCCTGAGGATTCAGGTTTCGCACTCAAGAACTGGGTAAAAGTTCTATACTACAACAACGCAGATGAAAACGGAATTCAAATTCATGACGAAGTTGCGATCACGATGGGAAATGTATATTTGACCAATGCCAAGGGGGAGGAAGTGATGGTTGACAAGACCTTCGTTTTTCGTCGTTGTAGTGATGGTAAATTGCGGCTCTGTGTCCACAAATCAGCTCTACCCTTCGATCCTAGCAAGTAGATATTTTATTGGAGCGCAGGTTCAACCGATCACCCCTCCACCATCACCTTTGCCACGCCGGCCGCCTTGGCGAAATCATCTTCAGTCACCAGCAGATAGCTCTGCTGTGCAATGCGTGGTGAATTGCCAAGCCAGTAGCAGACCACGTGCAGTGGGAACTCGCGTTGTAGTTCTGTTTGCCGGCTGGCTCGCATCGAATGGAGTGATCGTTGCCAACGCGAGACTCCGGCGCGGCGCAAGAGTCGCGTCATTTCGGTGCGTAGGTTCGAGTTCTTCCAACCCAGCGCCGTGTTGGCGGCCGCGCAATACCGCGGCGCCGCAACGACGTATTCATCGCGCCCGCCGAAGATTTCGAAGGCCTCGTCACGGATCGGTCGCAGAAAGTGCAGCTTCATCACGCGCAGTGAGATCGGAAGAACTCTGCGATTTCCCGTTTCCCGATCTGGCCAGCAGTCGTCTTCAGCACAAGATCAACAAGTTCTTCGTCGCTGGCATTTAAGTTCTCGTTGTTGATTTCCAAAAATATCAACGCTGTTTCTAAGCCTGTACGGTTGTTCCCATCGACGAACGGATGATTCATTACCAGATGAAATAGATAAGCGGCAGCCATTTCAAAAATGTCTGCATGCAAGTATTGACCGCCGAAGCTCGCCTCGGGTT
>JBEIRZ010000275.1:0-6194 GCA_040375695.1 Planctomycetaceae bacterium | reverse complement strand
GGAGCATGTCCCCCAGCGTCAATTCGCGCGGGTCGAGCCCCAGCGTCATTTCGGGGGAGACGGCATATTCGTCTTGGGTGAAGCGGTGGCCGTAATTGACCATGTCGTTGCGGACCATGTCATAGAGCCCGTTCCGCTGTGGATAGCGTCCCGTCAGCAAGCTGCCGCGGGACGGGGTGCAAGCGGGCCAAGTGACATAAAAGCTTGTCGCGCGAACGCCCTCAGCCGCGAGGCGATCGAGATTCGGCGTCCGCAGCGGTTTGATCCCCATGCAACCGAGATCGGGATAACCCTGATCGTCGCTGACGATCAGCAACACGTTCGGCCGCGGCTGGTCTGCAGATGCGACAGCCGACGCGACCACAGGCAGGCCACAGAAGATAATCGCCAGAGAGCAAATCGCGATCGTGTGTGGCGAAAAGATGGATCGCCAAGGCGAGACCGAAGTCGAAAGGGATTGAAGCCGAATCGCGGAGGAAAAGCGTTTCGCAACCATTCGTTCGCCTCGTAGGACTCGGCCTTATCGTCACTCGAAAACGCCCACGCGTTGCTCAAGCAATGCGTAGCCTTGTGAAGCTCGCCGCGCGAGCATTTCGGTTCACCCGGTTGTCGTCGGTGAGCGAAGGATCCCTTGGACGATTTCGCCGTGGACGTCGGTCAGGCGGAATTGTCGTCCTTGAAAGCGGTAGGTCAATCGCGTGTGGTCGATCCCCAACAGGTGCAAGATCGTCGCTTGGAAATCGTGGACCGAAACGCGGTTTTCGACGGCGTTGAAACCGAAATCGTCGGTCGCACCGTAAGTCGTCCCCGGTTTGATCCCGCCCCCCGCCATCCAGATCGTGAAGCCATACGGGTGATGGTCGCGACCCCAGCTCTGCTTCTCTTCCATCTTCCCTTGCAGGAACGGCGTCCGTCCGAATTCGCCCCCCCAGATCACGAGGGTGTCATCGAGCAACCCGCGTTCCTTGAGGTCGCGGACAAGCGCGGCGCTGGGGGCGTCGGTGTCGCGGCATTGGATCTGGAGCTGCGTGTTGAGGTTGCGGTGTTGGTCCCATCCGGCATGCATCAATTGGACGAAGCGGACGTCGCGTTCGATCAGGCGTCTGGCGATCAGACAGTTGTAGGCGAAGCTGCCCTGCCTTTTGACATCGGGGCCATAGCGATCGAGGATGTGTTGGGGTTCGTCCGAGAGGTCGATCAGTTCCGGGACGCTCGCTTGCATCTGGTAAGCCATCTCGTATTGCGAGATCCGGGTCGAGATTTCGGGGTCGCCGATCTGATCGAGCTGGATGGCGTTCAGTTTAGCGAGGTCATCGAGGATGCCGCGGCGGATCGGCCTTGTCACGCCATCGGGGTTGGTGATGTAGAGGACGGGGTCGCCGCTGCCGCGGAACTTGACCCCTTGGTATTTGCTCGGCAAAAAGCCGCTGCTCCAGTAAAAGTCGTAGAAGATTTGGCCGCAACTCGCTTCTTGGTCGCGTGACGTCATCACGACGAATTCGGGCATGTTCTTGGCCATATCCCCCAGGCCGTAGGTCAACCACGACCCCATGCTCGGCCGCCCCGGCATTTCGGAACCGGTGAGAAAAAAGGTGATCGCGGGGGCGTGGTTCACCGCGCCGGTGTGCATCGATTTGACGAAGCAGAGGTCATCGGCGATCGAGGCGATTTCGGGCAAGAAGCTGCAGACCCAAGCGCCGCTTTGGCCGTGTTGGCGAAATTCGGTGACCTCGGGGAGGGCCGGTTTATCCTGTTGCCCGCCCGTCATGGTGCTGAAGCGTTTGTCCCCGAGGATTTCGGCCGGCAGTTGCTTCCCCTGCCATTGGCGAAGCATCGGCTTGTAATCGTAGAGGTCGACGTGGGTCGGGGCGCCGTTTTGCAGCAAATAGACGACCCGTTTGGCCTTGGGTGGGAAGTGCGGCAACCCCAGGAGCGGCGCGCCGGCCGCGGCAACGCGCGGGCCGAGGTCACCCCTCCAACAGCGTCGCCAGCGCCGCGACACCGACCCCTGCGGCGCCGCGTCCCAGCAGGGCACGACGGGTCATTTGCGCGGCGAGTGATTGGGCACCGAGCGATCGGGCGCTGAACGATTGGGCAGGGGGGGTGTGGTTCATGGCTTGGTGATCGTCTCGTCAAGGTTCAAGATCAACGAACAGAGGGCAGCCCAAGCGGCTTGCTCGGCCGGCTCACGGTCACTCGCCGCGGGCGACTCGCCGACTTCCAACAGCCGTTTGGCACCCTCGATGTCCGCGGCGAATTCGGTGCGCAGCAGTTTCAAACGTTCATCCAAAATGTTCGCCTCAGCATCGGCGGGGTAGCGTGCCGTCGCGAGGCGAAAGGCGTATCGGATCGATTCGCGATCGGCCGCGGCGGCGTCGGCTTGGCCCAGCGCATCGCGGTGTGCCAAGACCCGCTGCGACATCGCCCGGGCTGCCTCGACATAGGTCACGTCGTTCAGCGTCGTGAGGGCATGCAGCGGTGTGTTGGTGAGGAACGGCGAGACGGTGCACGACTGTCGGCTCGCGTTGTCAAAGAGCATCGTCGGGGCGACGATCCGCCGCCAAAAGGTGTAGAGCGTGCGGCGGTAGAGCGCTTCGCCTTGGTCCTGTTGGTACTTCTTGAACCCGAACGTCGCCTCTTCCCAAATGCCGGGGGGTTGGTATGTGTTGACCGGCCGGCCACCGACCTTCGGGACGAGCAACCCGCCGATCGCCAATGCTTGGTCGCGGATCATCCACGACGGCATCCTGCGACGCGGGCCGCGGGCGAGCAACCGGTTATCGGGATCGCGTTCGTGGCTTTGCGGCGTCACCTTGGACGATTGCTGATAAACGTCGCTGCTGACGATCTTGCGGACCAACCCTTTGACATCCCAGCCGCTTTCACGGAAATCGGCGGCTAACCAATCGAGCAATTCGCGTTGGCGTGGGATCTCCCCTTGCGACCCGAAGTCCTCGGGCGTCTTGACCAACCCGACGCCGAAAAACATTTGCCAAAAACGGTTCACGACGACCCGCGGCATCAACGGGTTACGGTCATCTATCAGCCACTTGGCCACGCCGAGGCGATTGGGGGCTGCCCCATCGGGCAAGCCCGGCAAGAAGCCTGGGACGCCCCCCGAAACCTCTTCGCCCGGTTTGTTGTAAGCCCCGACTTGCAGGACAAACGTCTTGCGCGGTTCGGGCTGGTCCCCCATCACCATCACCTTGGGGACGCCACCTCGCACCCCGGCGAGCTCTTTTTCGGTCGTTGTAACGAGCCCCGCCAATTCCTGGTGCGGGGCGTCCGATTCGAGCTGGCTTTTGACGATCAACTTACGCTCGTCATCGGTGCGGGCATCGGCCGGCTTTTGGAGCGCCGCCAGCAAGGCACGTTGCGACGAAGCGTCGAGGACTGGTCGATCGTCATCGGTGGTCGAAATCCGGACCCGTCCGATGTTGTGGCTGACATGGGGCGATTGGTGCCGCAGGGTGATGACCAGTGCGGAACCCGCTGGGGTATCGATGGGGGCTTCGAAGCGCAGCACCGCGGCATGGTCACGGTCGATCGGTTTTCCGTCGAGGACGGCCCAACCCGAAGCGGGGTCATCGTCGAAGGCCTTGGTGATTTTGAAATCCCCTTGCTCGAAGGTCGCTTCGGCCGAAACGATCGGAACCGCTTTGGGCGTCGCGCCGGGCGGGATGACTTCGACATCGACATCGGTCAGGACGAAGTTGCCGCTGTCGGATCGGGCGAGCCCACCGGTCGTCATCGATTGGTGGCGAAGGGCTTCGATCAGGATCCCGGTCGCGCGTGGCGATGGCGGCTGATAGACGATGCGATAAACGTCTTGGGCGGGGTTATCGCCACCGGCAAGGAGCGACGCGTCATCGAGCAGCCTCAGCGATTGCCTTTGGGCGGTGAAGCTGACGGGGGTCATCGGCCGCCAAGGGGGCGAGGCTTCGAGTTTGGTCAGCGTTTCGCGTTGCCAATCGTCTCGCTTCGATTCGAGTTCCTTGACCCGCGACGCGAGGTTAGCACGCCGCTCGGCGAGGATGTTTTCCAGTCGCTCGATTTCGGCCGCTTGGGCCGCGTCGGGGACATCGAGGATTGGGGGTGTTTGCGGGTTACCCCCGCCGCCGTTGACCGGCGTTTGGTTGAAGACCGCGAAGAGTTTGTAGTAATCCTGTTGCGTCAGCGGGTCGAACTTGTGGTCGTGGCAGCGGCAGCAATTGAGCGTCAGCCCGAGCCAGACGGTGCCGAGCGTTTCGGTCATGTCGAAGACGTATTCGATGCGGTTCTCTTCGGCGATGCGGCCCCCTTCGCCGTTGATCATGTGATTGCGAAAAAAACCGCTCGCCAATTTCTGTTCGTTGGTAGCGTCTGGGATCAGGTCGCCGGCGACTTGCCAAAGGGTGAAGTCATTGAAAGGGACGTTGCGGTTGAACGCGCCGACGACCCAATCGCGCCACGGCCACATCGTCCGTTCGCCGTCACCCTGGTAGCCGTTCGAATCGGCATAGCGAGCGGCGTCGAGCCAATCCCAAGCCATTCGTTCGCCATAAGCGGGGCTTTGCAACAACCGTTCGACGACGCGGGCGTAACCGGCGGGTGAGGGGTCGGCCAAGAACGCGTCGAGCTCTTCCGGGGTGGGGGGCAAGCCGGTCAAATCGAGCGTCACGCGGCGGAGGCGTGCTTCGGGGGAAGCCGCGGGCGAAGGCTCGATCGCTTCTTCCTGCCAAACCTTGCGGACGATCCGATCGATCGGCCCAACAGTTGTCTTGTCGGCTGCTTCGTCGGTTGTCGGGGAACCGGCAGTGTCACTGATTGGCGGGAGCGTCGGTTTGACGAGCGGTTCGAAGGCCCAGTGCCCTTGCCACTTCGCCCCATCATCGATCCAGCGTCCGATCCGCTCGATTTGGTCGGCGGTCAATTTGCGATTCGAATCGGGGGGCGGCATCACCTCGTCCGGGTCGGTCGACAGGAGCCTGCGGAAGAGTTCGCTCTCACCGCGTTTCCCCGCGACGAGTTTCGAATTGACACCATCGGCGGTGTCGAGTCTCAGGTCGGCTTGGCGGTTCTTCGCATCGGGGCCGTGGCAATGGAAGCAATTCTCGGAGAGGACCGAGCGGATGTCGCGGGCGAAATCGATCGGGCGCGATCCCGGTTGGGGGTCGACCGCAAGAGCGGCCGAAGTCGCGAAACAGCAAACGGCGAGCGTGACCGTTGCGAGTGAGAGTTTTCCGCGATGCGGATCGGGTCGGTTCAGGGGGGACATGGTCGAACCTAAATGGGCAGGACGTGACCGCTCCATTGTAGTCCAAACCCGCCGATTTTTCACGACGCGGCGGCAGGCCCGAGCGACCCGAGCCGGATGGTCATTTGATCGCGGCGACGGTCTTTTCGACCATTCGCTCGGCGACCACCTTGTAACCGGCATAATCCCAATGATTGGCATCGGCCAGCGTCGCGTTGCTGGTGTCGACGGCATAGACCCCGGGGACCTTGGCGGCGATGTCGGCGATCGCTTGGTCGATCTGGGGGTAGCGGTTCATCGATTGGAACTGGGTGATCACGACGATCGCCCCTGGCAGTTGCTTTCGCATCCGCTCGATGTGCGCGGCCACGTCATCGCGCCATGCATCGGCGGGTGTCCCGGCGATCGCGTCATTGATCCCCAGGCTCATCCAGATGACCCACTGGGGGTCGGGGGGCAATTGCCGTTTGGCGGCATCGGTACGCTGCAAAAATTTTTCCCAGTAGCGAGACGGGTTGTCGGGGGCCCACTGCGCGATCCTCGACCCGCCGTGGCCGGTTTTGATCAGCCAGACGCGGTCTCGCATGGGAAATTTACCCGCCTCGACGGCACCGGCCAGACCGTTTTCCAATCCGTGATAGATCGCGTACTGTTGTTCGAGCCCGAAATGGTCGCGCAGGTTATTGACCCCCAAACGGAGATCTTCGAACCGCAACTTGTCGGCGTCGGGGTGCAGGATTTGGACGGCGGGGCGTGGGGCGAGCTCTTGCGGCGAGGCATCGGCGTTCTTGGCGGTCCCCCCGGAATTGCTTTCGCCGGTGATCACGATCACCAGCGGCTTGGGATCGGCGGCACGGGCGCCGCGAGTGGCCATCAGGGAAACGATCGAGCTGCCGATCGAAGCGGCCAGCAGTAGGAGAGGAATGAACCGCATCGCAATCACATCCGTTGGTCGGGT
>JBEIRZ010000516.1:0-2761 GCA_040375695.1 Planctomycetaceae bacterium | reverse complement strand
TCGTAAGGTTGGTCATTTTCATAAATGCCCGACGTCCCGGGTCGCTTGCCGCTGAGCAGCGCCGCACGGGAAGGGTTACACAGCGGCGCGGCGCAGTGCGCGTTGGAAAAGCTGACCCCCATCGCCGCTAACCGGTCGAGGTTCGGCGTTTTGGTTTGGCGGTTGCGTCCCAAGTGCCCGACCCAATGATTCAGGTCGTCTACGGCGATGAACAACACGTTCGGCTTGTCGGCACCGCGGGCGATGCCGATCCCTCGAATGGCCGGTTCGAACAGGGCGATCGCGACGATCATCCACAGCATCCGTTTGACCATCAGATCACCTCTTCGATTTCGGTGTACAGGAACGTCACGCCACCGGTCGCATAGTTCGGCACATCTGCGACCGCGGCTTGCCCTTCGGGCGAGGCGAGGATCGCGTCGATCGCTTCGCGGCTATCGGCATAGAGGTCGGCGATGTAGTAATACGGTGAGGGGGCACCATCGGGGGTCCCGGTGACCTTGCCGATCGTCCATTTGCGAAGCCCCTGCATCCGCTTGGCAAGCGGCACGTGGATCGAATCGTAATAGCGATCAAACGCCGCCGGGTCTTTGGGGTGGCCGTACAGCACCAGCAATCGGATCATCTCGCGTTCTCAGGGTACCAATCGAATTATCAATCTCGACGCCAAGCGGCACCCCGCATCGCGTCAACGAAGCTTGGCACCATGCCGGTTACTGCCCGTTGCGGTCCGATCATGTTTCAGCTTGGTGTCGTTCACGATCATAACCGATCCCTGATCAAATTTGGGTGGTGTCATCTTTCGAAACGTCACATCTCCTTGTGGTCGACAGCGTGGCGGTTCGTTTTGGGTTTGAAGATCGCACCATCGACACCTGAACTTCACCGTCCGATATCATGATCAAGTTTCCATTCGCCAGAGCCGCGGCCGGTCCGAGCCTTTTTGGTTCTGGCATTTTGCCGATGTCGCCGATGTCATTGAGGGGTCCCATGATGAGTTGGAAGGCTTGCGTCCGCTGCTTGGCGTTGTTCGCGTGGGCCACCTGCGTCTTGGTAAGTGAGACGGGCTTGGCCGATGAGCCGAAGTCCGAGCCCAAGCCGGCAGAGAAGACCGAGCCCAAGCCCGCGGAAAAGTCCGAGCCGAAGCCGCCCGAGGAACCGCTCACCGCCGAAGCCCAAGCGATGGTCGAGCAGCTCCGCGCGAGCCTCCCCAAAGATTCCGAAGCGATCGCGATGTTGGAAGACATCCTCAAGGGGAGCCGATTGGGGCCGAAAGACGGATGGTTCCCGCTGGCCGTTTCCCAAACTCGGTTCGGTTGGGACTACGTCGCGAAGGCTTATGACGCCGACGGCGACAAAGGGGTCAAGCGTGACGAATTCCCCGGCAGCGACGATGATTTCAACAGGCTCGATCGCGATAGGAATCGCCGGATCGAGGAGGCCGATTTCGATTGGTCCGAACATTCGATGATGCCCAAGCCAGGTCTGATCCTCTTTTTCATGGCCGATCGCGACGCCAACGGCAAAGTGACGAAGGAGGAATTCGCCGGGCTCTTCGAAATGTTGGGGGGCGACAAGGAGGGTTTCTTAGCGATCGATGACGTCCGCGACGAGTTCGCGCCGCGGGGGGGCGGCGGTCCGGGGCCCGACCGCCCGAGCCGCAGCACGTTGGTGATGGGGCTGAAACGGCAAGAGATCGGGTCGCTGCAATCGGGGCCGCGGCTGGATGAGATCGCCCCCGACTTCACGCTCAAGACGATCGACGGGAAAGAGGTGACGTTGTCGAAGGAGATCGGCGATCGGCCGATCGTATTGATTTTCGGCAACTTTACCTGTGGCCCGTTCCGAAGCCAGGCCGGGAACATCGACAAGCTGTATCGCCGCTATCAAGATCGGGCGAAGGTGTTTCTGGTTTATGTTCGCGAAGCGCACCCGGCCGAAGGGTGGTGGATGCTGAGCAACCGCGAAGTGGGGATCGACCTTTCGCAGCCGGCCGATGACGCGGGGCGGCTCGCGGCGGCGACGCAGTGCCAACGGCATCTCGATCTCGATCTCCCGCTGTTGGTCGACGGGGTCGACGATCGGGTGGGGGCGACTTACAGCGGCATGCCGAACCGGCTCTACCTGATCGATCGCGACGGGAAGGTCGCCTTCAAAAACGGCCGTGGCCCGTTCGGCTTCCACCCGCGTCAGCTCGAACAGGCCTTGGTCCTCCTGTTGAATTCGGCCAAATGACCCACGCGGCCAAGCCGATCGCGATCGGCGATCGCACGATCCTCAATCGGTGAAAGCTTCACTCAATTGCCCGATCGGGGTCGTACCCGGTTTTCGGTTTTCGGGATTTTCGATAAAAGCTTGGGTAGTAGGTGGCCAAGGGTGCTGGTGCGCGGTGCGTTCCGGCAGGATTGCGGCGTAGTGGACCCTTGCTAAAGGTCCCAGGCGCGCAGGGATCTTTAGCAAGATCCACCACTTTAGGCGGTAGGTTCGAGACGGAGCGTTCTTGCCGATTGCTCGGCAACGAGCGTTGGTTCGATCTGATGATGTGACGTGTGCAGCGCCAGTCATGCGCAGTTGTTTTACCCGTGTCGGGGTCGTACCCGGTTTTCGGTTTTGGGGATTTTCTTCAAGCTTGCGTCACTGTGCGTATCCGGTGTGGTGGATCTTGCTAAAGATCCCCGGCGCGACCGGGTGTTTTGCAAGTTACACCCCATTGTTCGGGGGGGAGATGGTGGGAGTGGGGGGGTGGGGGTGTGGGGTGGTA
>JBEIRZ010000245.1:0-6752 GCA_040375695.1 Planctomycetaceae bacterium | reverse complement strand
GCAGGGATCGGGTCGAGCACGAGCATGAGCATGAGCATGAGCATGAGCATGAGCATGAGCATGAGCACGAGCACGAGCACGAGGAGAAGAGGAGAGAAAGTGAGCCGCTATAAAGGTTGTTGTGGCTTGGGGGGGTGACGCGGGAGCTTGCATCATCCCGCGTTGGGTTTGGTCGTTAACGGATCGCGCGATCGATCAGGTTTTTGGTGATTTGCTGGACCCTGGGGTCGGGGCCGTGGGGGCGGGACCAATGGGACCAGGGGAGGATATGGCCTGGGGGTGAGGCGAGGCCTTGGCACCAGAAGATCGTCGAGGCGTTGAAAACGAAGTTGTTTTTGGGGCCGGGGTAGATCGTCGATTGCCAGGGGGCAGGGTTGACGCCGCCGTTGAGTGCGGTGCCGGAGGCGACGATTTCGAGGCCGGGGATGTCGGGGGCATCGCCGTGGAATTCGTAACCGATGAGGCCGGGGATCGAGTCGCCTTGTTTCATCCCGGTCCCTTCGAAGATCCAGTGATCGGGACGGGTGCAGGTCCAGTCGCCTCCGCCGTTGACGGGTTCGAGGTTACGGGCGCCGATGAGGAACCCTTCGTCGGGGCCGCGGTGCGGGAAGGGCCCGTTATCGCGTTCGCGGTTGTTGGCCCAGCGGTGGTCGCCGCCGTAAGGGCCGCCGCGGAACATGATCCGGTTGGGCTGGCCGTCGGCGGAGGCTCGCATCGGGGTGACCCAGCAGACGGAATTGCCGCTGAAGAAGAGGATGTTGACGCCGGAGTCGCGCATCTTGACGACGCTTTCGAATTGGCGGATGTCCCAATATTCGTCATGCCCGACGCTGAGGAACGATTTGCACTTGAGCCCACGGTCGGGGGTCAGCATGTCGCTGTTGGAGCAATAGGTGACGTCGTAGCCGAGTGATTCGAGCCAATAGGCGAAGGGGAATTCGAAACAGAGCCATTCTCCGGAGCCGATCGAGAGGGGGTGTTCATAGATCTGGGCGTATTTGGAATAGGGGCGATCGAAGCTGACATCGGCCCACGGGCCTTGGTTCCCTTTGGGGTGGGTGTAGACCGAGTAGTGGCTGGGCCAGCGGTTGTAGGCTTGCCAGGTGTTGTCGGAGCATTGCAAGAGGATGTCGGCGGGGCGGTCGTCCTTGACGATGAAGACGACGTAGCTCTGCCAATAGCCGAAGCCGCTCTTATCGGTCAGGGTCGTGAGCCGGCCGAGGTAGACGCCGCTTGGCCAATCGTCGGGGATGGTCAGCGTCGTGGATGGTTCCCAGCGGCATTCGTGGAGGTCCTTTTCCCCCTTCTCGGGGACGCTTTGGGGGCGGCCTTGGAAGGGGCCGAGGGTCGTCATGAGCCGGGCCCCTGCCCCGCCGTAGTAACCGGTGCGAAAGATTTCGATCCGGAATTCGACCGGTTCGCGGGTCGAGACCATGATGTCGATCGTTTCCCCCGCGGAGACGCTTTGGCGCGAGCAGTACCCTTCGATGTCGGAGTTTCTGAAGCCGAGGTTTTCGTCGAGCCGGACGCGGGTCAATTGCCAATCTTTAGCGCCGGGCTTGGCGTTTTCTTTCGCGATCAGATCGTTTTGGTGCTCTGCCGATCGGGCGGGGTTGGCCGTGGTCTCTTGCGCGATCGCGGCGAGGGTCGGGGGCAGTGCGTTGGTTGCGGCCAGGAGCGGTGGGGCGACGAGGGAGGCCTTGAGGAGGTCGCGGCGGTTCCAGCGAGGTGCGGTCGGTTCGTTGGCCATCGTGAAGCTCGGGCTGTAGGGGGAAACGGCGGGAGTATTGGGGATTGTAGCCGAATCGGGGGGGGCTGTTGGGCTATTGGGTTGGGGGCCTGTTGGGCTGGGGGGGCTCGGGGGATGGCGCGCGTCGGTTTTAACACGAAGAACACCGAGAGCACGAAGGGGGGAGAGAGGTTTTGGGGGAGTGGTGTTGGGTGTTGGGTGGAAGTTGCGTAGGTCGGCTAAGTGTCTTACTCGTACTCGTACTCGACCCGTTCCCTTCGAGCACGAGCACGAGCACGAGCACGAGCACGAGCACGAGTACGAGTACGAGTATGGGGACGAGCACGAGCACGCTAACGGCCACGAGGCGGGTTAAGACGCTGGGGAGATTTTTTTCTTTTTTTTGCGGGGGTGACCAGACGTGTCATGGGGGACCCGGATCATGCCCTCATCGGAAGACGTTGGTGGCCTGAGGATGGCCTGCCGAGGGAACCGATTGGGAAATCCGTCCATCGAAAGAAAAGAGTTCGGGACAGGGTCATCAACATGGGGGCCGTCATGTTCACTCAGTTGTCATTGTTCGATCACGCGATCGGTAACGATACCGTCCATGCGACCGAGCGTTCGGTGCTGCTGCCGGGTCAGGTTTGTGCGAGCCCGCGAACTCGCCAGCCTGAACCGCAGCGGGCCGCCGGGTCGGAAGTGGCGGTCGAGTTGACTCGGCAGATCGAGGTGTTGGAACGCCGCAGTCCCGATCGGTTGCAGCCGATGGGGGATTTGGCCCGATTGGTCCTGGCGAGGTACGACCTGTTGGCCAGCCGCCGCCGTGAGTTGGAGCGGGTGCGGCGGGAGCAGCCACGCCGATCGATCCGGGTGATGGCGCCGATCGCCGGATGAGGCGGTTCGGTGCGGGCCTGTGGTGGCGGGAACGTGCGAGAACGCGGAGTGTGAGCGGTCAGGTCTTGCGCTCAGCCGCGGGGCGATTGTGGCCGCGACGCAGGCTCCTCGGGTCTGTTCGCACTTCGGTGCCCCCTGCCCTGGCCCCTGTCGTCTTTTGGGGACTGATGCGTTGTTGGCGATTTTTCCCCGGGTTTGCACCTGGGGCTTTGACCTGCCGTCCCTTCGGGGCTGCGGAAGCTGTGGCACCCCTTTGGGGCGATGGAAGGTTTAGCTGTGGGAGGATTCGCTGGCGGGGGGGGATGGGGGATTGGGTGTTGGCTCGCGGCGATGACGGAAGGCGAGGTGCTGGGTCAGACCGCCTAAAAGGAAGCTGATCAGCGACGTTGCTAGCACAAGGACGGATGTCGGGACGGTCTTTTGCAGCCAGAAGAGTTTCAGCGTCAGCGGGTCGCTGTTTTGGACCATCGCGGTGACCAAGACGATCAAGCCAACGGCAATCAGGAGCAAACGGATTTTTTGCATCATGGGAGTGGCATTTGATTGACGATTGAACTATCGTTCACTAAGTTGACGAAAGGGAGTGGGTGACCGTTTTTGGTTACCGTTTTTTGTCGGCCGGATCAGGATCGGCAGGCCTGAAGTTTTGGTGATTGGTCGCTGGTGGTTTGGGCTATGAATGATCGCGGCGTGGGGGGTGTTGGGAAAGGGGTAAAGCGGGGCGGGTGAGTCGGTTGGCTGAATCGGCACGTGTTGGGGACGAGTGTTGGGTGGGGAGTCGGGAATGATTGGTCAAGAGGTTGGTCAGGTGTGGCAACAGGGTTTTTTATTTTCGACAGAGCCTTTGCCGAGCGCTTATCCGGTGGTGCGTCCGAAGCGTCGTTCGCGCCGTGCGGGGGTGGCGGCGGATGGGGCGAAGGGGACCGCTGCGGGAGTGGTGCGCGAGAAGGGGATTTGGTTGTCGGGGCCAGGGGGCGGTGATGGGGGCGGGGAACCGGTTGCATGCTCATCGGCAATTGGGGCTGGTGTTGTTGGGGCTGGGGCGGTTGTTGACCCCGGAGCGGAGGGGGTTTCTGCGTCAGGTGGGCTTGATCGGCGTGAGGGGCTTGGTCGCCGTGAGGGGCTTGAGCGGCTGCGTGGGATGGTGCGGCGGATGGAGGGGCGTGGTGTCGAGGGTGAGGATGGCGGCGCGGTCCTGTTTTCTGCCGGGGGTGAGACGCTCGATCGGATGTTGCCGCATGGCGGATTGCGTCCGGGGACGTTGATCGAGTGGGTCGGAGGTGCGCATGGGGAGGGGGCGTGGTTGTTGGCGACGATGGCGGCGGCGTCGTGGTTGGCGCACCCGGCATCGGGGGACCGGCCGTTGGTGATCGCCGACGGTTGGGCGGGTGACGAGTCGTTTTATCCGCCGGGTGCGATCGCGCTGGGGATCCCTGCGGGGCGGATGGTCATTTTTCGTAAGGGGGCGAAGCAGACGTCGGCCGATCTGATTTGGGCGATGGATCAGGCGTTGCGGAGCGGCACGGTCGCGGGGGTGTTGGCGGAGGTGAGCGATCGGGTTGGCCCGGCCGATGCGAGGCGTTTGCAATTGGCGGCGGAGGCGGGAGGGGCGGTGCTGTTTTGGGTCCGTTCGAAGGTGGGGCGTGGGGTGCGAGGTACGAAGGGGACGAAGTTGGTGTCGGTCGCGGATGTGCGTTGGGACGTCGCGCCGTTGGCGGGGCCTGGGGGGCGGCGGTTGCGTGTCGACGTCGTCCGTTGTCGCGGGGGTGTGGCGGGAGAGAGCCGAGTGATCGAGATCGAGCCGCGGCCGGATGGGGTTTTGAAAGGAGGCGGTGCCGGGGGGGCGGTGAGGGTCCGCGATTTGACGCCGGCGGGTGGCGAGGTCGCGAGGCGTGGGGGTGTGTCGGGGTTATCGGAAGTGGCATCGAGCGAAGCGGGTAACAGAGATGAGCGGGCAAAGGTGGTTAGCGATTTGGCTCGTCGATTGGCCGGTCCAGCGTCGCACCGTCGAGGGGGCGGAGACGGGGTCGGGGGTGCGAGGAAGCGGCGGACCGGATGAGACTGGTGCTTTGGGGGATGACGCCGCGCCGGTCGTGTTGTGGGACGAGGACCATCGGGGTGGGCGAAAGGTCGTCGGTGTTTGTGCGCAGGGTCGGCGGTTGGGGTTAAGGCCTTTCATGCCGTTGCATGAGGCGGTGGAGTTGTTGCGGGTGTTGGGTGAGGTGTCGGGCGCGGGCCATGGTGTTAAGGGGGGGGCGGGGGCCAAGGGGGGGGCGAGCGCAATCGGAGGTGCGGGTGCGGGTGCGGCGGCGGGCAAGTCGGTTGTTGGTGGTGGGGTAGCTGGTGGTGGCGTGAGGGGGATGGAGGGCCGGGTCGAGCGGCATGACCCACAGGGGGACGCGATCGCGCTGGGGCGTTTGGCCGATGAGTTGTTGATCGAGATCAGCCCGTTGGTGGCGATCGAGCCTTTGCCGACGCGGGGGACGTGGGCGGGGGTATCGAGGCGTGGTCCCGAGGTGTTGTTGGTCGATATCCGAGGGATCGGCGATTGGTTCGGTGGCGAGGGGGCATTGATCGATGCGGTGCGTCGTTGGTTGGGACGGTTGGGTGGAGCGGCGCGGATGGCGATCGCCGACACGCCGGGTGCGGCTTGGGGGATGGCCCGTTATGGCGAGTTGGCGGTGGAGGTGTTGCCTGAGGGCAAGGGGGACGCGTGGCTCGATCGGTTGCCGGTGAGGGCATTGAGGATCGCCCACGACACCGCGCATCAGCTCGATCGGTTAGGGGTCGAGACGATCGGCCAGTTGCGTGCTTTGCCGCGGGGCGGGTTGGCGACCCGTTTGGGTGCGGACTTGATCTTGCGCATCGACCAGATGTTCGGGGCGGTGACGGAGGCGTTGGCGATGCATCACACCGAGCCGGAGGACGAGGCGGGGTGTGAGTTGGAATACCCGACGAATGACCAGGGGATTTTGGGGCACCGGATCGGGTTGTTGATCGACGCGGTGTGTGAGCGGTTGGCGGGCCGGGTGCGGGGGGCGTTGCGATTGGTCTGTCGGTTGGGGGTGATCGATCGTACCGATGGGGTGGGCGATGGGGTGGGTGGTGGCGAGTCGGTCCGGTTGGAGGTGGGGTTGTTTGCCCCGACGGCGGACGCGGCCCATTTGCGGCGGTTGATGTTGACCGCTTTGGAGAACCGCACGTTGACGGGTTTGGTCGGCCGGGTCGACGTTTCGGTCGAATTGGGCGGGCCGCTGCGGCTGTACCAGACCGACCTGTTTGACGACGCGCGTCATGCCAGCGGGGCGGCGGGCCGACAGGCTTATGCGCGGATGATCGAGACGGTGGCGATGCGGTTGGGTGGTGACGGGGTGTTGGGGGTCGAGTTGACCGATCATTCGCGGCCGGAGTGGGGGTATCGGTTGCGGCCGTTGGCGGGTGTGAAAAGGGTGAGCGGCGGGGCGGGCGTGGTGGCCAGCGTGAAGGGGTTGCGGAGGTCGGGGTTGCCGTTGCCGTTGGGCCCGGCGCCGAGTGACCCGCTGCGGCGTCCTTTGGGTTTGCTGGTGAAGCCCCGGCCGATTCGGGTCGAGGTGTCGTCGACGGATGGGGCTTTGACGCGGGTCGGTTTGGCGGAGCTCGACAACGCCTCGGCATCGCGGACGTGGGAGGTGCGGCATTGCTGGGGGCCGGAGCGGATCGAGACACGCGGCGCGGTCGATGGGTGGGAACGACGGGATTATTACCGCATCGAGTTGGAAGACGGCCAATGGTGGTGGGTGTTTTGTCAGGGTTTGCCAGGGATGCCGCAGCGGTGGAGGTTGCACGGACGCTTCGGTTGAGCCGCTACGAGAGCTCGGGGAGTGTTTTTTGGCGCGCGGGGTTTAACACGAAGACGCGAAGGTGGGAAGGGGATTTGGGGGAGTGACTCGCGGTGCCATACCCGGGATTGGCGGTTGGCGCGGGGTTTCTCGCAAAGACGCGAAGAAGGATTGGGGCGATTGGGGTTTACCACGAAGGGCACCGAGGTCACGAAGGGGATTGGGGGAGAGTGACGCGCGGTGCCATACCCGGGATTGGGGTTGGCGCGCGCCGGGTTTCTCGCAAAGGCGCAAAGACGCTAAGAAGG
>JBEIRZ010000268.1:0-6279 GCA_040375695.1 Planctomycetaceae bacterium | reverse complement strand
CGGCTTCGGCCAGCTCCGAATCGATCGCGGGGGTGCTTCGCGGCGGGTTGGGGGCGACCCGCCACCCCGTCGCGGTTGTGTAGGCCTGCCAAAAGCGGGCGATCGGGTCGATCGTCAGCGTCGAGGCTTGGGTCGGCTGGGTCGCGGTGGCCGAGTGTAATCTTAAGTAGGTCGGAATCGTCTTCACGGCAGAGGTCTCGCGGCGGTCGTTTCGATGGCGGCGTTCCTCGCCCAGTCGTTGTTAAATATCCGTACAACCAGCACCCACCATGGGTGCTCTATTTTAGATCGGAATGGCGGCAGGGTTTCCCTGAGCAATAAATCTTCGCGCATCAGAAAAGTCTGCCTAGTCGCCAGATCTTTCCGCGCAGGCGTTATCATCGATCCATCCCTCACAATCGAATGCTGGCCTGTTGGGTCAGGCCGCCGCTTCAGTCAGGCCGCCGCTTCGGCCGAGATGTCGCTTCGGCCGAGATTTCGCTTCGGGCGGGGGCACGTCTGCGGAAGGTATCATCCGTGCGTGCGGGTTGCGTTAAGATCTGAAGAGTTTTTCTTTTGGGTCGGATGGGGATTCGGCCGGATTGTTGGCTGGGGGTAGCACAAGGGCGTTGGAACGGAGGGGTGTGCATGTTTGCGTTGTTGACGAATCGGCTGGCGCTCGTTGGCGTCGCATTGGCCGTTTGGGTCGGGCTGGCGCTCGCACCGGTGGCGGCCGTTGCGGCGGACCGCCCCCCCAACATCGTGCTCTTTCTGATCGACGACATGGGGGTGATGGACACGTCGGTCCCCTTCATGACCGACGCCCATGGGGGACCGGTCCGTCACCCGCTGAACGACTTTTACCGCACGCCGCAGATGGAGCGGTTGGCGCGCCAGGGGATTCGGTTCAACCAGTTCTCGGCGATGAGCGTCTGTTCGCCGACGCGGTTGGCGATCATGACGGGTCAGAACGCGGCGCGGCATCGCACGACGAATTGGATCAACCCGGACCAGAACAACGCGGGGCCGGCGGGGCCGCCCGATTGGAATTGGGGGGGGTTGAAGCCTGGCGACCTGACGCTCGCCGCGTTGATGCGTCAGGCGGGGTATCGCACGATCCACGTCGGCAAGGGACATTTTTCCCCCAGGCATCTCCCGGGGGCCGACCCGTCGACGCTCGGGTTTGACGTCAACATCGGTGGGGCCTCCATCGGTGCCCCAGGGAGTTACTTCGCCAACCAGCGTTTCGGGTCGGATTCACGCCCCGATCATGCCGTCCCCGGTTTGGACAAGTATCACGGGACGGAGCTCTTCTTGACCGAGGCGTTAACGCTCGCGGCGTGCGAAGAGATCTCATCGTCGGTATCCGAGTCGAAGCCGTTCTTCCTTTACTTCCCGCATTACGCGGTGCACGCGCCGTTCCAGGCCGACCCGCGGTTTGTCGGGAACTACGAGGCTTCGGGGAAGCGGCCTGGGGCCCGCGCTTTCGCGTCGTTGGTCGAGGGGATGGACAAGTCGCTCGGGGATGTGTTGGATCACCTCGATCGGCTCGGCATCGCCGACCAGACGCTGATCCTCTTCGTGGGTGACAACGGCAGCGACGCGCCGCTGGGGCACGAGCACGCGATCGCTTGTGCGGCACCGCTGCGGGGTAAGAAGGGTTCGCATTACGAAGGTGGGACCCGCGTCCCCTTCATCGCCGCCTGGGGGAAGCCGGACGCGAACCGCCCGGCGCAGCAGCGGACGCCGATCGCGGCCGGCGCGATCCAGCCCCAGATGGCGAACGTTTGCGACCTCTTCCCGACCGTCCTGCAAGCCGCGGGGATCGAGCTGCCGGCGGGGCATCCGGTCGATGGCAAGCCGTTGACACGCCTGCTTGCGGGAGGCCCCGATCCCGAACATTCTGACGAGTTCCTTGTGCATTACCCGCACGCTCCCCACCGGAGCGATTACTGGACGAGTTATCGCAAAGGGGATTGGAAGGTCGTTTATCACTATCTCCCTGAAGTCCCTTCGGCCCATGGCAAGCGGTATCAACTTTTTGATCTCAAAAATGACCCGTCGGAGTCGGACGACAAGGCGCCGCTAGACCCCGATCGATTGCGGCAAATGATTTCGGGGCTCGTCGCGAAGCTCGATGAATACGGGGCGCTCTATCCGGTCGATCCGAAGACGAAAACGTCGCTCGAGCCACAAGCCCCTTGAGCCCAGCTTTTTGAGCCCAGCCATTTGAAATCAGTCATTTGAAATCATTCATTTGAAATCAGTCACTTGAACCCCGCCAAGACCTTGTGGGAGCCGAAGATGATCAGCATGGGGTGCCGCGACCGCCGCGAATTTTTGACGATGTGTGCCGCGGCGACGATCGCGGCGAAGGGATCGGTTGCCCGTGCCGCGGGTCCGGAGCCGATCGTGAGCGGCCAGATCGGGACGAGCCACGCGCATGCCGATGGCAAGCTCTCCGCGATGCTCGCTTCGCCAGCCGATTGGCGTGTCGCCGGTTGGGTCGAATCGGACGCGGGTCTGCGGGAATCGGCGGCGAAGCGCGATCCCTATCGCAAGCTCTCGTCGCTGGCCGAAGAGACGCTGCTGGCGACGCCCGGGCTTCAGGCGGTCGCGGTCGAGACCGGTTTCCTCGAGGCGACCGATACCGCGCTGCGGGTCGTGAAGGCGGGGAAGCACGTGCACCTCGACAAGCCGGGTGGGGTCAGGCACCGAGACTTTGTGGCGATGCGTCAGGAGGCCGAGCGAAAGGGGCTCACGGTCCAGATGGGTTACATGCTGCGCTACAACCCCGCCTTCGAATTGCTGTTTCGCGCCGTTCGCCAAGGGTGGCTCGGCGAAGTGACCGAGATCGACGCTTCGATGGGGAAGCTCGGCGACGCTGCGACCCGCCGCCAGATCACGGACCAGCCCGGCGGGGCGATGTTCGAGATCGGTTGCCACCTGATCGACGCCGTCGTGACGCTGTTGGGGAAGCCGACGCGGGTCGACCCGTTTTCGACACCGACCCGCGATGACGGCGTCGCGGATAACCAACTGGCGGTGCTGGTTTATCCCCGGGCCACGGCGAATATCCGCGCGAATTTTGCCGATCCCTTCGGCGGGCCGCGGCGTCGGTTCAATGTTACGGGGACCCGCGGCACGCTGGAGATCTTGCCTTTGGAGTCGGGCCGCGTTCAATTGTCGCTAGGAAGGGCCGCGGGCGATTACCAACCGGGCCAGCACTCGGTACAACTCGATGTCCCTCGTGGCCGCTACGACGGCGAATTCGCCGACTTGGCCAAGGTCATCCGTGGCGAAAAACGGTTCGATTGGGACGCCGCGCATGACATCGCCGTGCACGAGACGACGCTCCGGGCGGCCGGTATTTGGGATCAGTATTCATGAACGCATTCGATTCTCCTCCTCGCCGCTCGCGGGCCAAACAAACCTCCATCGGCGGTTTGATCCTGGCCGGTGCGGCGACCCTGTACGCGATCGCCCAGCCGAAGCTTAACGAGCGTTACGGTTGGGATTTGCCCGGCCTTTCCGGTGCGAATCCCCCTGCCGCTGGGACCGGCGCCCCCGCGCAAGCGAGTCCGACGCGAGCGGCCCCCGCACCCGTCGCACCTGCACCTGCCCCCGCACCTGGGCCGCGGACACCACTCCCGGCACAGCAAGAGGCCCGGCCGAACGCGGCACGACCGGATGGGGTGGCGCTCGATGGCGACGCGAAAAGAAATACCGAGTCGCCGCTGAGGCCGGTCGCGACCGCCAAGAACGCCTCGCCTTCCCGCGACTTTTCGTCCCGCGAGTCCCCGCAACGCGAGCCTCAACCTCGCGAAGCGTCATCTCGCGAATCGAATGTACTGGAATCGCGTGACCCGCGTGGTTCCCGCGATTCGAGCGGCGGGCGGCTTTACGGGATGTTGGCCGATCAGGGGAATGAGCGTTACCTCTCTCCCGCCGGCTTGCTCTACACCCGCGGCAGCCAGGAAGGGCATCGTTTAAAACACCTCGAAAGGCACCTCGAGGATGACCCGTCGCGGCCGGGTTCGCACGGCGTTTTTGACGGCGGCATGGAAGGGGCGCTCGCGGCGATCGACCTCGCCTACACCCGTGCGAAATCGGGGGTGAAGACGACGGTCGAAGAGGAAGATGGCCGCACGATTTACACGGTCGATCTCGGTAAGCGGATCGGCTACATCGGCGGGAGCGAGGGTCGGCGTCGCAAGAACCCGATGGCCCGCCGCCTGCGTCTTGTCATCGACCAAAATCGTGTCATCACCGCCTACCCGATGTAGGATCGTGTCGCCACGTGCGACCGGAAGCTTGTTGCTAAAGTTCTGATCTTCGTTCACCCATGGTTTTCCGCTGATGTCCGCCCCTCTCCACAGTATCGGTATTTGTCCCGTTTGCGACGTCGGCCTTTGCGGCGTGAGGGTCTATGAAGGGGGCGAAGCCGGGATCTATCCGCTGGCGATTTGCGACGAATGCGAGGCGATTTGGACCGAACCGGACCTGGATCGCAAGCCGATCTTTCCCGATCCCGAAGATGCCCGCAGCCCGGTCGATGGCCAGCCGCTGTGGGGCGAGGCCTCGCACTGGGCCGACTTGCAAGAGGTCGCGTTCGTCGGGTGGGCCGACCGCATCGAAGGTGTATTGAGCTATCACGATCCTGACTCGGCGGCTGAAGAGAAGCTGGCGCCGAACTCGTTAACATCCACGTCGGCAAGCCCCGGTTCGCTCAACCCCAACGCCGCAAAACACGGCCAGGTGAAAGCGACCGGTGCCGACGCCGAAGGTTCAAAACCGTCGACCAAGTTTTCCAAGACGAAGCGAGCGGTCGTCTGTTATCCGGTGACGGATGATTGCCTTCGCCGCATCCGGCAGGCCGCCGGGGATGAGTACGAGGTGGTGAATGCCGGGCAGGAACGGGTCGATGAGCTGTTGCCGACGGCCGACATCTTCATCGGCCATGCGAAGGTCCCGGTCGATTGGGATCGGGTGATGAGGGCTGGACGGCTCCGTTGGATCCAATCGTCGGCGGCAGGGTTGGACCATTGTCTTGTCCCTGGCGTGATCGATTCGGACATTGTCGTCTGCAGCGCTTCGGGGCTCTTCGCCCCGCAGGTCGCCGAGCAGACTTTCGCCTTACTGATGGGGCTGTTGCGGCGGATCCGTTTATTCACCGAAGCGACACGCAAACGGGAATTCATCCGGCTGCCGACCGACGACCTGCGTGGCAAGACGGTCGGGATCGTCGGGCTGGGGGGGAACGGTCGTTACATCGCGAAGATGCTGGCCCCTTGGGGGGTGAGGATCCTGGCGACCGATTATTATCCGAGCATGAAGCCTGCTGAGGTCGAAAGGCTCGACCCCCCCGAAGGCCTGCCACGCCTTCTGGCGGCGAGCGATATCGTGATCCTCGCCCTGCCTTTGAACGCGTCGACCGAATCGCTCTTTAACGAGTCGACTTTCGCGTTGATGCGGCCTGGCAGTTACTTGGTCAACGTCGCCCGAGGCGGTGTCGTCTCCGAAGCTGCGCTCGTCGCCGCCCTCGACAGCGGGCATCTCGCGGGCGCCGGCTTGGACGTGACCGAAGTCGAACCCCTCCCCGAGGAGAGCCTCCTTTGGGACCGCGTCAACGTGTTGATCACACCGCACGTCGGCGCGCAATCGTACCGACGCATCTCCGACACCACCGACCTCGTTTGCGAAAACCTGAAGCGTTATCGCCGAGGGGTGCATACGTGGAACAAGGTTGACAAGCGGCTCGGCTTTCCCCACCCGTCGATCGTGTGGCATCCCGGCGTTTGACCAAGCATTCATTTCTCGTTTGACTTCCCTTTGACCGACGGATCGCGATGAGCAGCCCCACCAAGCCGTATCCGTGTGAAGGGGTCGTCCGTCGCGGCGGGGAAGCGACAGGGCCGATCCGATTGCCGATGGATGATCGACGTTCGTTCGTCGACGCGTTCAACCGCCGTTACCAGGCGATCGGGATGGCGATCGTTCCCCTGGTCGATCTGGGCGAAGACGACGTCGCCCAGATCCGAACCGCACGCCCGCCCGGAGATGGGGATGACGCTGCTGATCGCGACCGATGAGGCCGGCTATGGGCCGAAGCTGGGCCCGCTGGTGATCGTCGCCACCGCATGGTCGTGCGACCTGTCGATTGACAAGACTGCTGAATCGCTGGGCCATCGCCTGTCGACGCCGCTGCGATCGCCCGGCGGGTTGGTCCTTGTGGTCGACGATTCCAAACGGCTCTTCACGCGACAAGCCGCCGGTGCCAACCCGCATCTGAAGCTCGAT
>JBEIRZ010000532.1:0-2620 GCA_040375695.1 Planctomycetaceae bacterium | reverse complement strand
TCGAGCGACACGGTGCTCGAATTTTATGACCCGCTCGAAGCGAACCAGATTTTGCTCGCCGCCCAGTGGGTGCCGCTCGAGACCGACCTGACGACGCCGCTGGCGTTTTACTTGCAGAGCGACGAGTTCAAGGCGCGGAACCCGGTCACGGAGGGGCTGTTGTTCCCCAACAAGACGCAATCGCTCCGCGGCCTGTTCATGCTCGAACCTTACGACCCCAATCGGATCCCGGTGGTGATGGTGCACGGGTTATGGAGCAGCCCGTTGACATGGATGGACATGTTCAATGACCTGCGGAGTTACCCCGAGATCCGGAGCCGATACCAATTTTGGTTCTACCTCTATCCGTCGGGCCAACCGTTTTGGCTGAGCGCATCGCAGCTCCGCGACGACCTAGCCGACTTGCATGGGACGATCGACCCGAACGAGCGCGACGCGATGCTCGATCAGATGGTTTTGGTCGGGCACAGCATGGGCGGGTTGGTCAGCCGGATGCAGACGATCGACAGCGGTGACGATTTTTGGAAGATCGTCAGCGACGAGCCGCCAGAAAAGTTACGCGGAGCGGAGGACGATCGGGTGCGGTTGGTCAGCAATTTGATCTTCAAGCCGACGCATTCGGTGCGGCGGGTGGTGACGATCGGGACGCCGCATCGGGGGAGTTCGTTCGTCAACGATTACACGCGGTGGGTCGCCAGCCGATTGATCCGGTTGCCGAAGATGATGATCACCAGCGGGCAGAGTTTGTTGCAGGAGAACCCGGGTTATTTCCGTAACGCGCAGATGATGACATCGGCCAACGCGATCGATTCGTTGGCCCCCGATTCGCCGATCTTCCCGGTGATGTTGCGGGCCAAGAAGGCCGAAGGGGTGAAGTACCACAACATCATCGGGGTCTTGGAGAAACCGGGCCTTTTTGCCCGTCAGGCGGGGCAAGGGGACGGCGTCGTCGAATATGCCAGTGCGACGATGAAAGACGTCGAGAGCGAGGTGGTCGTCAACGCCGATCACGTGCGGCTGCAAACGGTCCCCAAGACGATCTTGGAAGTCCGCCGCATCCTGCTGGAACATCTGCAGGAAGTCGATCAGAATGTGCGGGTCGTCGGCGGGCCTTGAACCGCCGGTTTGTTCACCGAGTGAATCGATCTCCCTTTTGACCCTGGGCAGCGTTTGATGGACCCCAAGCCGGCGTCGCGACCCGTGGCCGCACCTGCGGCGTCATCCGAATCTTCATCGCCCGCGGCGGGTGACGCCGGAATGCCCGGTTCCGCAGGTGTTGGGGCGGCAGGTGTTGGGGCGATGGCGTGGGGGTTGGCGAAGCGATTGATCGGGGCGGCCGGGCCGCTGCTGGCGCTGTTATTGGTCGTCGGATTTTTTGGCGTTGCCGATTCGATGCAGGGGGGGAGCGGGAATTTTTTGAGTGCCGATTCGGCGCGGCTGGTCGGGGTGCAGAGCGTCAAGGTCGCGATCGCGGCGCTCGGGATGACGTTGATCATCATCGCGGGGGGGATCGACTTGAGCGCCGGGACGGCGGCGGCGTTTTCGGGGTGTGTCGCCGCGTATGCGCTCAAGCAGGGGTTTGGGATCCATGCGGCGATCTTCTTTTCGATCCTCTCGGGGGCGGCCTGCGGGTTGCTCAACGGCACCTTGATCAGTTTGTTGCGGTTGGTCCCGTTCATCATCACGCTCGGGACGATGACGATTTTTCTCGGGTTGGGGAAGATGATCGCGGAGGATGGCGGGACGCTGCGTCCGCCCAACGGATCGATCCCGGAATGGATGCAGCGGATGGTGACGCAATTCCCTGAGCCGCGGTGGATCGCGTGGCCGCTATTGCCCAATTTCGGTTGGGGGGTGTGGCTGGTGGTGGTGTTGGCGATCTTGGTGTCGGTGCTGTTGTACCAGACGGTTTTCGGCAGGTATGTCTTCGCGATCGGATCGAGCGAAGCGACGGCGCGGTTGTGTGGCGTCGCGGTGACGCGAACGAAGCTCGCGATCTACACGTTGGCCGGGGCGTTCATCGGGTTGGCGGGGGTGGTCGACTTAGCGCGGCTCGGGAAGGGTGACGCGACGGCGGGGGTGGGGATGGAGCTGCAGATCATCGCCGCGGTGGTGATCGGCGGCGGGTCGTTGGCCGGTGGTCGCGGTTCGGTCTTCGGGACGTTGTGCGGGGTGTTGATCGTGAGGACGATCAATCAGGGGTGCACGGCGCTGGGGCTGGAGAACCAGGTCGAGAACGTGTTGTTGGGGGTGATCATCATCACCGCGGTGGCGGTCGACCGGTTGAGGCAGCAGCGGCTGAGCCCTTCGGGTCAGGTCAGCAGTTGAAGGTCGCGTCGCGTGGGGCGAGGCAACCGAAGCGGTCGAGCTTGGGTAAGCGGCCCCGTGACGGGTCGGGCTTGAAGGATCACGCGAGCCCAAAGATCAAATCCGGCCCAAAGATTTAATACGGCCCAAAGATTAAGCCGGCACCGATCATTAAGGCCGGGCCGAAGGGTAAGTCATCGAAAAAACAAGCCGGCCCACGCGCGTGAGCCGGCTTTGATTTGCGGCCGCATTTTGATGAGCGGCCCTGAGTCTTTTGCGAGTGTGATCGGCGATCGCTGTGGGGCGGCCGTGA
>JBEIRZ010000347.1:0-4762 GCA_040375695.1 Planctomycetaceae bacterium | reverse complement strand
GCCCCCGACGCGACACCTACCGCCGAAACCCATTGGCACGTCCGACCACCGTCAGGGGGCGAATACGGACCGGCCTCGGACGAATTGATCCGGACCTGGCTCTCCGAATACCGCATTACCCCCAGTTCCCAATTGAAGCGGGCCGATTGGAAGGACTGGAGGGTGGCCATCGAGGTCTTCCCGGACCTCCTTCCCAAAAGCAACCACACATCGACTCCCGCCACACCCACCACCCAGCCGGCGGCGATCGTCGCGAGCTCCCCCGCCCCCAAACCGAATTCGACCACCCCGTCGATCGACCAGGCTGCGGCTCAAGACCCTCCCGACTTGATCGTCAACGAACCACTGATCGGCGACGCGAAGATCGGGAAAAAGCGGATGGCGAAACTCCGTCGCCGAACGACGTTCGTAATCGCGCTGGGGATCGTCACCCTGCTGCTGATCGGCGTCCTCCTCTTCCTGACGCTCCGTCCAACCGCATAAGCTTTTCGCTGGCGTGATTCGTCGCGTAAGCGTCACGCCAGTCGCGATCACCGCATGCCGGTCGCCTTAAGTCACGATCTTGCCGTCGCGTAGTTGCTCCGCCCGCACCCGGATCTGCTGCAATTCTTCATCCGACTTCCGTTCGACGTTCTTCAATTGCATCGTCATCCGCGGGTTCTTGCGGAAACGATCGCGATGCCGATCGAGGAAGTCCCAATAGAGCGTCGTGAAAGGGCAAGCGTCGTCCCCGATCGCTTTCTTCGGATCATAACGGCAACCCCCACAATAATTGCTCATCCCCTGAATGTAATTGCCACTGGCGCAGTAGGGCTTCGTCGCCATGATCCCGCCATCCCCGTGCTGACTCATCCCGAGACAATTCGGGAGGCTGACCCAATCGACGGCATCGGCATACATCGCCACGTGCCAACGGTTGAACAGGTCGGGATGGACACCCAACAATTGCGCGTACAGCCCCAGCACCATCAACCGCTGGATGTGGTGCGCATAAGCCGACCGAATGACCAATCGCATCGCGTCGGCGACACATGCCATCCCGGTCTCGCCGTCCCAGTAAAAACTCGGCACATCCCGATCGGGGTCGCACCCCAGCGAATTGAGCTCACCGTACTGGGGCATCTTTGTCCAATAGATCCCGCGGACATATTCCCGCCACCCCAACACCTGCCGCACAAATCCCTCGACCGCGTTGATCGGCACCTGCCCGTCACGCCACGCCGTTTCCGCCGCCGCGACGACTTCGCGTGGGTTGAGCAGATGCAAATTCAGCGCATGGCTCAAACGGGAATGGTGAAGGTATTCGGTACCTGACCACATCGCGTCTTGGAAATCGCCAAATCGCAGCAACCGGTGCCGGACAAAATCATCGAGGTAGACCAACGCGTCGGCACGCGTCACCGGCAGGTCGAACGACTCGGTCGAGCCGGGGTGATCGGCGAAACGACGCTCGACCATCTCGATCACTTCGCGCGTGATCGCATCGGGGGCGAACGCGGGGACCGGCGGCAATTCCCCTGGCCCGCCTTTGCCAAACTTCTGCCGGTTGTCGTGATCGTAATTCCATTGACCACCCACAGGGGCCTTCGCTTTCCCTTTACCCTGCGACTCCATCAGCACGTCATGCTCGACACGGAGCGTTCGATAAAAGTTCTCCAGGACGAGCGATTTTTTTCCGGCGGCAAAGCGTTCAAAGCGTTCGATCGAACAGTAAAAATCTCGATCCTCTCGGAACTCGATCGCGACCTTCACCTCGTCGCACGTCGCCGCGAGAATCTCCTTCACCCGATAATCGCCGGGCCAAGTGACCACCACCTTTCGCGGCCGGTGCCGGGCGATCGCCTTGGCGAGCAACCCGCCGAACCCACACCCGCGATCCCGGCGTCGATCGGCCGACAACGCGTGGTAATCGATTTGAACCCCGCGGCCACGCAGCTCTTCGCGGAAATGTCGCATCGGCGAAAAGAAACCGACGAGGCGGTACTTGTGACACCAAACGTGAGTCGCCTCCTCGTCGTTCTCCGCCATCCAAGCGACATCCACCGACGGATCAAAATCGTCCCACGCCGATAGGGAATGACTCAGCTGGTCCCCCAGCACAACGACCAAATGACGGGTCCCCACCTTTTTCGACTCCTTATCGCATCCCTGTTGAAGCGACCCCTGCGACCACCACACCCGGCGAACGATCACCCAACGCTACTTCACCGTAGCCGGCCCGCACCGATCGCCTGCCGCCAAAACCGCTCGCCCCAGCGCCGCCCAAAAGACAGCAAAACGTACCCCAAATCCCAAACCCCTCCAGTATCCTCCCCGGTAAAGTCACCCTGACCGCGACCTCCACCACCCTGCCCGCGGCGGAATCGGAAAAAACGGAACCTCCCCACCGATTCTCTGTGCAGATCCGGCACGACCGTCACCGATAGGAAACACGAGGGGATTGGCCGCGTCCCGGCACCGCCCCGCAGCAGTCTTGGAGGCAGAGGTAAGCTCGGTACCCATGGCAAGTTCGGGTTCTACGGTCGGGATCACGGAAGAAGTGCGGGGGACAATCCCCTCGGACCTGTCGCGTGCGTTGCATTTGCGGATCAGCCGCAACGGCTCTCCCGACCGGCGGCTGAGCATTTCCGCTGACCGCTGCACCCTGGGGAGCGGCGAAGGGTCGACGATCCGGCTCAACGACCCGACGATCCGGCAGACGCATGCCGTCATCCTGACTTCCGGCGGCCGCGTTTTGATCCGAGGCTATGCCTTGCCGCTCGAGGTGAATGGCCAATTCACGCTCGAAGCATTCCTCAAGCCAGGTGATTTTTTCGCCCTAGGCAAATTCCGTTTCGAAATCCTGTCGGTGCCAACAACCACTCAGCACGACGGCGACAGCGGCAACGATTACCGCGAAGACCCCGCCCACCATACCCTCCGCTCCCAGTGGATTCGCACCCAGCAGCGGCTCGACGCACTCACCGAGCGCTACCAGCAAACGCTCCAATCACTCGAAGAGGCCCGCGAGGAATCGCACCAATCCCGCCGCCGGGTCGAGGCCTTGCAGCGTGAATGCCAAGACCGCGCCGACCTGCAGGCAAACCAAGCCCTATCGCACTCCGCGGAACTGCAGGAGCAGGTCGATCAGATCGCCCAATTGCACACCGAAATCTTTCGCCTCCGCGAACAGTTGTCACAAAGCCAAACCGAACTCGACGATGCTAAACGCGAATGCGAACGGGCCTCGCGTCGCGAAGCACAACTCTCTTCCCAAGTCGCGACGCACTCCGCCCAGCAATCGCAGTGGGAACGACGGCTCGCCGAATTGACCCGGCAAGTGCTCAACCCCCAACCGATCGCATCGACAAGCGCCATACCGCCAATCGCCGCGGCACACCCCACGACCTATCTTCGCGACACGACCGATCTTCGCGACACGAACAACGAAGCCACCAACCAAGCATCACCCCTGACCGATGCGGCTGCCGCACAGGCTTCGGTCGAATCGCGAATGCTGCAGATGCTGGCCAGGATCGGTGTCGCTTCTGACCCTTCCCAAACCTCTTGTCCATCGCCGCATCATGACGGACACCCATCGCCCAGGGCGTCCGATCCTTTGCCCCAACCCCCGCTGACTCGCGTGTCGTCCCCCAGCAACCAAGCGGCCGCGGCGAGACCCGACGGACGATTCGCATCGCGACCCGCGACCCAAACGATGCGACCCTTTACCCGGCCAGAGGGGCCTTCCGGCCGCACACGCCTCCGTCTCCCTTGGCAACTGATCGTCCTGCCGCTCGTCGCGATCCTGATGTTCTTGCTAGCCCGGCAAACGGGTGAACTCCGCTGGGTCTGGTACACCGCCGGCGGCTTGACCTGTGGCCTAGTCGGCTTCGTCGCGCTCGAATGGTGGCAAGCGTTGTCGATCGCGAAGTCGTCACCGTCCCAGTTGTCGCGTCGAAACACTCGCCAGGCGACGACCTGATCTGATGGATCAACCCGATGGTGATGCTGTCGCCGAAGGTATCGGCGTGTCACCGATCGCTTCACGGACGCGGCGAACGAGCGACGCGACGACCAGCGGGTCGGGGCCGAGGTAATCGGCGCAGCTCAGCCGATGTCGCGGGTATTCCGACGCCGCCGCTTCGATCTGCTGGCGGATCGAACGGTGGATCGCCCCCTGAAACAACAGGTGTGGCTGGATGATCACGTCCCGAACTTGCGGGTCGCGAGTGACCTGGGCAATGACCTCGTCCAATTTCGGCTGGGCCATCGCGTAATAGGCCGTCGCCGCAACCCTCACCGGCCTGTGCGCCGCGGCACAGGCGGTCAACACGCGGAGGTCGGCCTGCGCGCACGGGTCGTGGCTCCCACGCCCGACGACGATCACCGCCGTTCGCTGCGGATCGGCCGACGCCGCGGCGATCGCCTCGTCCCATCGCCTGACGATCAGTTCGATCAATTCCGGGGCCCGCGACAGCGGTCGCGATTGGGCCCACCCACTGACGGGTCGCCGCGCCTGACAACCGGTGAGGGCGTCGGGGATGTCCGATTTCGCGTGACCCGCCGCGAACAAGAGCAGCGGCGCGGCGAGGACCCGACCGGTCCCGACGCTGACCAATCGCTCCCACCCCTCTTCGATCGTGGGCGGCTGCAGCTCCAACAGGCTGACCTCGACCGGCGTCGGCGCGACGGCCTTCGCGAGCAGCTCGCCCAACCGCAAAAACTCGGCATGCCCCTCTTCATCACGCGTCCCGTGCCCGATCAACAGGACGCCCGCGTC
>JBEIRZ010000437.1:0-3687 GCA_040375695.1 Planctomycetaceae bacterium | reverse complement strand
CGATCGATCCTGCGGCCCGTTGCGGTCGAGCAGGTATCGGTCCCTAGTCAACAAGCCGTGGTCCAGCAAACGCTGGGGCAGCAATCGGTAATCCAGCAGGCGCCGGGACAGCAGGCCTTGGGTCAGCAGGCCTTGGGGCAGTTGCGTGGGGGCGAGGTTCCTAGGCCGCTCACGCGACCTTTGCAAGGGGTCGCGACGGGGGCGGTGCCGTTGATCGCGTTGGAAGCCCCGGAAGCGATCCCGATGGCGGTGCCCGGGACTCGCAAGCCCGATTGGCCGACGAACGACACGGCGGGGCTTGACCCGATCGGCGCGATCCGCGCGTTGGCCGCTGGGGCGCTCGGGCGTGCGCCCGAAGGTCAACAAGGCGAAGAAGCTTTAGCGCCGTTGACGCCGCCAGCGTTGCCCGCATTCGTCGCGGCGACATCGGCGGCACCCGCATCCATCGCGGCGGCCGATCGGTCGTTGGAAGACGGTTTTGAGCCGATCGGTTCGGCTGTCGTCCCGAACGTAACCGCGGGTGTAGCCCCGGGAGTCATGCCCGCAAACGTGGCGGCACCTAGCGGTGGGGCGGCTCGCGACGTGACTACATCTGTAGTCACCAACCCGATCATGACTACACCTGTAGTCACGCAGCCCGAATTGACTACATCTGTAGTCACTAACCCTGTCGTGCCGGCGGCGGTCAACCCGCCGCTGGTCAGCATCGCGTCGCAGCCGGCGGTCCGTCCGATCGGTGCGGCGGGCGAGCAAGTCGTGTCGGAGGTCCGGCAGGCGGGTGGCGGTTGGGACGTCAGTTCGGGGCGTGGGATGATCCCCGCGCAAGGTGGGGTGACGACGGCGTCTTACGCGGATTTGTCAGGTTTATCGGTCGACGGTTTGCAATCGGAATTATCGCGGAAGATGATCGCCGCGGCGCGGGCCGAGGAGTTAGAAGGTTTGCGATTAGCGGCGGAGAAGATCGCCGCATCGGGGGTGTCGCAGGTCGATCGGCAGAAGGGATCGGAGCTGGCGCTGCGGATCCGGCAATATCAATCGGTCGCGGCCAGGCGTGACGGCGGTTCGGCCGTAGCCCCTGCGGGAGCGATCGCCCCGGGGGTGTTCCCACCCGCACAGATCGCCCCGGCGGGGGTGTTCCCACCCGCACAGATCGCCCCGGCGGGGGTGTTCCCACCCGGGCAGATCGACTTGGCGGGTCGTCCGGCGACGCAGCCCGAGGCGTCGGGTTATTTGGTGCAGGTCTATTCGGCGAGGCCCGAGAGCCCGCCGTTCGCGTTGACGGACGCGACGGGGCGGACGACGCATTATGTCAGTCCCAACCCGGGGTACAACTTGCGTCGGTTTTTGAACCAGCACATCATCATCTCTGGCCCGGCGGGGCATGACACGGGGCTCGACACGCCCCACATCATTGCGACCTCGGCGGTCAGGTCGCCCGACCCGCGATAGGCTCAGGATCGTCCCGGCCGTTGACGTCGTTGCACATATTTATGCCGTCGCATCGCGGCGGTTTTGGTAGCGACGTGGGGGCGATATTCTCTTGAAAACGTCCTTTTTTGGACGGGCTTTTCGGCGATTTGGCGGGGCTCGGGTGTTCGTCATCGATCGCCGATCGGGTGCTGACCCGGTTCCTTCGAGTTATCTCTTTGCTAGACTGCGGTTCTTCGAAACCGGGGGAAAGTGATAGCGGGATAGGGAGGGGGCAAATGAAGAACCAGCAGCGGATCCGAAATTTGATGGTGATGGCGCTTGCCGACAGCAGCTTGACCGAGCGGGAGGTTCGGTACTTGACCGATCGGTGCATCGAGATGGGTTTGGACGCAAGTGAGTTGCATGACGCGATGGAGTACGCCCTGCAGGACCGCGCGGCGATCAAGTTGGTTCAAGACAAGGAAGAGGCGGAATTGTTGCTGGCGGATTTGCTGCGGATGATGGCTTCCGATGGGAAGTTGGCCCACGACGAGAAGCGTCTGTTTGCCGTCTGTGCCGCGAAGGTCGGGTTTGGCGGTGAAGAGACCGACGCCTTGATCGACAAATTGCTCGGAAAGTGACGGTTGAGGCGTGTCCAAGATCCTGATCACATCGGGGCCGACGCGGCAGTACCTCGACCCGGTCCGCTATTTGACGAACGCGTCGAGTGGGCGGATGGGGGCGGCGTTGGCGGCCGCCTGTTTGGAACGCGGACACGAAGTGATCATCATCAGCGGGCCGGTGTCGGTCGCATACCCCGAGGGGGCGGAGGTGGTCCCCGTGGTGACGACGGCGGAAATGTTGGCGCGGGCCGTGGAGATTTTTCCCGGGTGCGACGGGGCGATCGGCGCTGCGGCACCTTGTGATTATCAGCCGCGTCAGGTCGCGACGAGCAAGATCGCGAAGACGGGGCAACCGTTGACGATCGAGTTGATCGAGACGAAGGACGTGGTCGCCGAGTTGGGGGCGACGAAAAAGCCCGGCCAGTGGGTGGTGGGGTTTGCGTTGGAAACCGACGACCGGCGGTTCCGTTCGATCGTGAAGCTCGAAAAGAAGCATTGTGACATGATGGTCAGCAACGGGCCCGAGGCGATCGATTCGGCGGAGAATCACGTCGAAGTGTTGGCGGCTGATGGCGAATTGCTCGACACGATTTCGGGCGGCAAGGAAGAGGTAGCGCGTCGGATCATCGACCGCATCGAGCGTCACTTGATACAACCTCGTGAGGGGCGGCAGCGATGACCGATGAGAAACCGATCGACCTATCGGTAACGCTGGGGCGATTGAGGCTGAAGAACCCCGTGATGGTCGCTTCGGGGACGTTCGGGTACGCCCGCGAGATGGAGCGGGTTGTCGATTGTTCGCGGTTGGGAGGGATCCTTCCTAAGACGATCACGGCGCTTCCGCGGATCGGGAATGCGCCGTGGCGGACGGTTGAGGTGTCGTCGGGGTTGCTCAACGCGATCGGGTTAGACAACGACGGCGTCGAGACTTTTTTGGGGCATCATTTACCGTACCTTCGGCAGGTCGGCACGTCGATCATCGTCAGTGTCGCGGGGCGGACGGCGGATGATTTCGTCGAATTGGCGGGTCGGGTCGGCGGGTGTGCGGGGGTCGCGGCGATCGAATTGAACCTGTCGTGCCCCAACGTTTCGGGCGGGGTCGATTATGGGACGTCGCCGACATCGTGCCGCGACGTGGTGAGTCGTGCGCGGGAGGCTTCGGCGGTGCCGGTGTTGGCGAAGTTGACGCCGAACGTGACATCGATCGCTGAGGTCGCCAAGGGGGCAGCGGACGGGGGGGCGGATGCGGTTTGTCTGATCAACACGGTGTTGGCGATGGCGATCGATTGGAAGAAGCGTCGTCCGATGTTGGGGAACGTGATGGGCGGGATGAGCGGCCCGGCGATCAAGCCGATCGCGCTGCGGTGCGTGCATCAGGTTCGCACGGCGGTCGAGATCCCGATCGTGGGGATTGGCGGGATCGAGTCGTTGGATGACGTGATGCAATTCATCGTGGCGGGGGCGTCGGCGATCCAGATCGGGACGGCGAATTATTATGACCCGCAGGTCTCGATGCGGGTGCTCGATGAGCTCCCTGCGGCGATCCGCAGCCTGGGTGCCGCGTCGGTCGCGGAAGTTGTCGGCACGCTCGATGCCCGCAAGGTTTTGCCCCCGAGCGAGGGGTAAGCTGGGGGGGTAAGCGGGGGCGTCGGTG
>JBEIRZ010000490.1:0-3038 GCA_040375695.1 Planctomycetaceae bacterium | reverse complement strand
CGTTGCGGATGCCGGGACATTTACGTTGACGCTGACCGATGCCGGTGGCGTTTCTCAAACGACAAGTTCCCTTGCTTACGACGCTACCGCGGCCGCGCTCGCATCGGCGCTAAACGCGTTGATCGGAACTGGAAGTGGCGCAGCGGCTGCAGTGGTCACCGGGGCGGGGACGCTCGCGTCGCCCTGGACGATCGCGGGGCTTGGCGACCAGGTCCTGACCGTTGACGATTCGGCTTTAAAAAACGATGGCTTCGAAACGTCGATGTTCGTCGAGACGCTCGGCACGAACGTGCAGCAGCTTTGGACGGCAAACGCGGCGGGAAATTTCACGATCGACATCGACACCGGGACCACGCAAGTGCAGACGCAGCCGATCGATGTCGGTGCGACGGCAGAGCAAGTCGCGCAAGCGATCACCGCGATTGCGGGGATGCGTTCCAGCATCACTGGGACCGGAAGTGCAACCGACCCGTGGCAGATCACACTCTGGTACCAGACGATCGAAACGGGGGACGCGCTGCTGTTCAACGATTCATGGGGTTACGGCAATTTGGGGATGATCAACGGCCAGACCTACTATGCCGTTATTTCCGAGAATCAATTGACCGCATCGGGTGTAACGCTGAGTCTAGCCGCATCGTATGCCGACGCGATGGCGGCCCAGCCGAGCGTCATCGAGATGGAAGACTACCTGTTGCTGACCGCGGCACAAACCGGTTTGATGACAGGTTCCCAAATGGGACTGGACGAAGTTGTTGAGGACTCTGGGGTCACGATCAAGGCGACGCTCGACGCGAGCGATTCGGCGAGCATGACCAGCGGGGTGGGGCTCTTTCCGTTGCTCAGTTTTTACCTCAAGTCAAGGGACAACGGGAACGAAAAAGGGACGTGGATTTCGGGCGTCGAGAAGGAGATCGAAGAGAAACTGCCGGAGAACGAAACCGTCTTCGGCCCGTTGTTCAACGACCATTTCGGGATCGAGCAATACGTCGACATAACGTCCCCGTTCCAAGTTTCGCTCGGATTCGCGTTGTTGATTTCGAACAATGACGTGGGGGTGACGATCGGCTCGACAGCCGTCATCGAATCGACCGGCGATGTCACGATCGCGAGCTCGATCGACCATGTGCTGCACAGCTTCGCGTCGGCCGGCGTCGCACGAACGACCGGGACCGAAGAAGAGGAGCTTGGTAATAAGGCGGTGGGTGTCGCGTTGGCCCTTTCGTTCATCGACAATTCCAGCGTATCGGTGATCGAATCGAACGCGCGGGTGAGCGGCGGGACGGGGGTTTCGGTCGATTCTGAAGTCACTTATCCATTCGCTTGGAAAGAGACGACGATCGCCGCCATCCACAATGGCGATTTCGCGGCGGAAGACAAGAAGTCGAAAGCGGCGGGAGGGACAAAGCTGGCGGAGAGTGTCTTGTCGACCGCACTCTTCTCGTCGGCATTTGGAATCAGCAAATGGCTCTTCAACGACAGCGTCCACGTCGCTGAGGTGCCAGGCACAGGGGCGAGCGACGCGTTGAAATTCGCGATCTCGGGCGGGATGGTCTACAAACAGGTGACCAACAAGAGCATCGCGCAAATCGACGACGGGGCTCAAATCAACCAGGGTACCGCGGGCGGCGACCGAGGCCTTGACCTGAGCGCGACGACAACTGTCGAGCAGGTCACGATGGCGGGTGAGATGGTCTTAGGGCTGAACCTGGGCTGGCTTTACTATGCCCAGAAGGCGGGAGGCCTTTCCGAAAACCATAGCTCGATCCTCGGGCTGACGAGCGCGAAGAACACTGTCGGCGGATCGTTGAACCAAACGGTCTTTAACAACAACACCCAAGCCGTGATCGGTGGCAGCTCGAGCGATGTCACGCCCAGCGGCCCGACGAACGTCAATTACGGCACCGACGGGCTGAGCCTTGAGGCCACGACCGACATGACCTTCGTGCCGTTGGCCCAGAGCGGCGGGGTCGCGTCGGGGTTGGGCGTGGCGGCGTCGATCGCGGTCTTCGAGGGACAGACCCAAACGACGCAGGCCGCGATCCTTGCCGCGGCGGCAGCCCCCAACGTGATCCCTGACTCGGGATCGCAAGGCAAGATCGAATTGTCGGCATCGGACGATTCGGTCATCACACCGAGCACGGGCGGGATGCTTTACGGCGAATCGGTCGACCTGGGCGTCAGTTCGTCGGTGGTGACGATCGACCGTGATGTCGCGGCCTTCATCGGTGGTGCAGCGTTTCAAACAGCGCCGTCGAATCAAGTGGCCATCGGTGCGTCAGGAGAGATCAGCATTTCGGCATCGGCGAGCGGCAAATTCATTCCGGTCGCGTTGGCCGGGAGCGTCATGGACAAAGGGGTGAAAAAAGAAGGGGAAAAAAGCGAACTGCCCGACGGGGAAGAGGTCCACTGGGGGTTCGGCCTTTCGGGCGATTACAGCGAGGTGAGTGTTACCGATTCCGTGCAGGCATCGATCAATGGCGCGAAGGTGACAGGAGCTGCTACGTCGATCGACTTGGTCGCCACGAACGATACGCAGGCCGACTTGGCGACGGGGGCTGCGTCGCTGCAACACGACAAGGGGCGAAATTCAGGCGTCGGGATCGCTGGGGCTGCGTCGTATGCGAATTATTCGTCCACCGTCCAAGCGGGGATCGCAAACGCCGACATCGAGGCCGATGACATTAGCATCGAGGCGAGCAACACGAAGTCGATCGGGTCATTCGCGGCTGGGCTAAACGGGTCGTCCGTCGCGGCGACGGCGATCGAAGTGGCCGGGTCGTTCGCGCTCAACCGGATCACGAATGTCACGACGGCGCAGGTCATCGGGAGCAGCGGCACCGGGCTAGGCACGATCGACATCGCGGCGTCAGAAGAAGATGACGTGGTGGCCGCGGCAGGGACGCTGACGGCGCTAACGTCGTTGGATAGCAAGTCGGAAGGGAAAGACGAAGGGAAGAGCAAAACCAAGATCGGGTTCGGGCTCGGGTATGCACAGAACCTGCTCGATTCGACGACGCATGCCGTGGTCAGCAATT
>JBEIRZ010000389.1:0-4188 GCA_040375695.1 Planctomycetaceae bacterium | reverse complement strand
TGAAGCGCTCGGCTGCTCTTTTCCGCCCGCCACTCCTGATACCCGCCGATCAGCGAATTGAGCCCCATCACGACGGCGATGAAGACCGCGTCTTCGACATCACCGATCGCGATCGCGAACGCGGCCGCCACCCCCAAGATCAAAATCAAAGGGTTGTAAAATTGCCGCAGCAATATCCCCCACCAAGTCGGCGGCTCGACCTCAGGCAATCGGTTCGGGCCGTACTTTTCGAAACGCCCTCGCGCCTCCTGATCGGTCAACCCCTGAGTGTCAGTCCCCAAGTCGCCGAGCAACTGTCGCAGATCCAGCGAATGCCAAGGCTTGGCATCGATCGCGATCCGGCGGGGGCTTTGTGACGCCGCGATGTTCGAATTCCTGATGTTACGGGTGGGCGTCGAGCGGTCGGGTGACTCGGACATGTCGGTCATCAACCCCAAACCGCATCAACGGCGACCGGTCGACCTCCGTTCGATTACACCTCGCCCCCTCGACGCAGGCAAGGTCCCAGCCCCACGGAGCGAAAAACGGGCCATCTCGCGACGCGAAAAAGGGAACAACCGGCGACCCTGCGGAGAACCGTCGCGGGGGGGCCAAAAAGTTAAGAAAAAAGATCGCGGCCGCGAAACCCTTCCACCAACCCGGTGTTCTATTCACTTGTCGCGAACAATATCACCCAAAACCGATGCGGCCTTCCAGACCCATAAGAACCGGGTCATTAACGACCAAGTCATCTGCCCCGGGCAATCATCCCGATGGAACGATGACCATGCCGCCTCGGTAATCATGGGCTTCGTCGCGACTCATGATGTTGCCTCCTTTGATGTCGTCAAATCCGGAAAGGCTAGGTCCTCGAGACCGGACTTTCTTTAGACCTGACATCGTATCGACCCCGCCGGGGCGGTGGCGCAAATGGTCTGTTCGCTCGTGGGATGCACCCCCGCGTGACGATGCGGGCCGAGTACTTTATGTACTCGATCCGTTTCCAGCCAAACGCCACCGCCTCGGCTCTGTCGATCAAGCCCGTGCGTCGGACCGCTCACGCCCCGATTCATTGCACCGCTCGGACGATCATCTTAACCGATGTCTCGTCCCATCGCGAAACATTTTCTCCCCGCGTCTCGATCTTGGCCAACCCGCCTTCGCCATCACGTTCGCCGATGTGCGTCCGTTCATCGCCACGAAGGACGAAGCAGGTCAGATAATAACTGCGATCCGCACGCGGCTCGTACTTCGCCGCCAGCCGAAATGGCGTCTCGGTCGCTTCCCCCGACACGTGCGCATACCCTTCGACGAGACGCTTGTCGATCAGCGTCGCCGAAACATCGGCCAGCCTCGGGTCGTATTCCCAAAGCTGCAATTCGAGCGTTCGCCCTTCGAAGCCAGCGACCGCGGCGGGGATGATGACACGACCGCGAATCCCTCTGTCGATCGCCTTGCCATTGATCGTTTTGATCCCGCCACGTGACACCCGCATCCATTGGTAGCCGAAACCGGGACCACCGATCAGCGTCGCTACCGCATCCGTCTTCAAATCGCCCCCTTCGCCCATCCGCGGCGTCATCGCCACCCGATTCGGGCCATCCGCAACGGCGACCAACACCAGTTCTTCCTTAAAGTCGATCTGCGGGATCGGCTCATCCCCTCGCCAACCTTTCCAGAGCTCCGCGAACTCGTCGCCGTCAACGATCGCGTCGCGCCCTTCTGCCAGTCCTTTCAATCGCTCATCAGCAACAACACCGCCCCACGTCCCAAGTGATTCGATCGGCTCTTGGCCCATCATCGCAAATAACGCCAGCAGCAAACACAAGGGCATCGCCTAGTCCTCCGAATATGAAACCGTCTCTCCAAATAACGCCACAGCCGCGACGACCTTGGCATGCGATACCAAGATCCTACGCGATATCGCCACATCCGACACGACGCCAAGGGACCTACCGCATCCCCAACGACTCAACCGGACGCGTTTAGATGCCGCATGACTACATTTGTAGTCATGCGACGTCATCAACCATCACCCGAAGGTAATCGTCGTCGAAATCGGCGTGCCGGTTACCTGGGCATCACCCAACCGCCATGACAACGTCCGCGTCAATCGCGTTGGCGTCGCGCTCGTGTTGCGATAAGTGACCCGGCGCAGCGCCGCCTGGAATTGCGAAACCGTCGCCGTCCCGTCCGGGGAGACCAGCGTCAACACCCCGGCATCGAATCGGCCGATGATGTTTACCGTCGTCCCGTCTCCGGCCCATCGCAACACGTCCTGGCCGCTTTGGTAATTGCCACTGATCGTGACGGTCGCATAGGCCAACGAACCGCTGTCGGGATCAGTGACGGTGATCGACGGGTGGGCGACCACGTCGCCCCCACCGATCACCCGCGCCGCATAACCGCCGCCAAAGAGCAGCGGCGCGCTCGCAACCGCCAGCACCACCACCTGACTGGGTAACGGGTCGCTCGATGCCGAAGCGTCAAAGGCGACGAATTCGATCCCACGCGGCGTCGTCTGCGGATCGGCGCTGCTGTTGCGATAACTGACGCGGCGGAGCGCGGTCTGGAATTGGCCGACCGTCGCCGTCCCACCCGATGAGCTCAATGTCAGCGTGCCGCTGGCCACATCAAACGAACCGACGATGTTCCCTGTCGCGCTGCTGGCAACAAACCCCAAAACGTCTTGACCCGCGACATAATTTGCCGTGACCCGGACCGTCGCCCGAAAGAGTGTCGTGTGGTCGATATCGCTGAGCGTCAAACCCGGATTGATCGCCGTTGCCGCTCGCCCTTCGCTGTATACCATAACCCCCGGGCCACCCAGCACCGGACGGTCGTTGATCGCTACGATCGATAGCGTTCCGGAAACCGCAGCACTCAGCGACGTGCCGTCCGAAACGCGCCACGTGATCGTGCGGAGCGATCGCGAGGGGTTCGCGCTTCCGTTGACATAGGCGACGCGGCGCAGTGCCGCTTGGAATTGGTTGATCGTCGCGCCGCTTTCGGCGTCGCGGGCGATCAACGTCAACATCCCGGTCGCAGGGTTGAAATCGGATTCGATCCCCCCCGTCGTCGCGTCCGGGAGGAAGACCAAGCGGTCCTGATCTGCCAAGTAGTTGCGGCTGATCTGCACCGTCGCAAACGGGATAGTGACACCGTCGGCATCCTGCAGGGTAACGCCGGGGCCGATCATCATGGGTGCCGCCTGTTCGGTGTAGGCGACGGGTACGATTCCGCCGAGCGTCGGCGCGACACCCGATTTCCTGATCGTGATCAACGTGGCCAACGCGTCACTAAGCTCGATCCCGTCATCGACACGAAACTCGATCGCCCGCGATCCGGCGGTCGGCGTCGGGCTGGTGTTGCGATACCGAACGACACGCAGCGCCGCTTGGAACTGCGCGACCGTCGCCGTCGCGCCGGCGGAACTGAGCGTCAACGTCCCCGTCGCCGCGTCAAAACTCCCGGCGATGTTTCCCGTCGAACGCGTCGGGGTGAACGACAACAGCTCCTGACCTGCGGCGTATTGATCAGCGATCCTGACGGTGGCTCTTCCCAACCGCAGGTGATCGGCATCGGACAGCAACACTCCGGGATTGACTTGCGTTGCCGATTGCCCGGGGGCATAGATCCAGGCATTCCCCCCTCGCAAAATCGGCGCATTGTTGACGGGAATTAATCGCAACAAAGTCGCGAGTTCGCTGCTGACGTCAATGCCATCCGAAAGCTTCGCGGTCAATGTCCGAATCGCGACCGACGGGTTGTCGTTGGTACCGCGATAGCGGACGCGGCGCAGCGCCGACCGGAAGGCATCGGCCGGCGCGGCACCCCCTGCCGACAACAGCGTCAACGTCCCCGATTGATAACCGCCGACGATATCGCCGGTCGAATCGTCCGGGACGAATTCCAACATGTCCGTCGCGTTCGCCGTCCCCGACGCAAACGCGATCGTGGCCCACGCGAATCCGCTGCTGTCCGCGTCATCGAGCTCGATCGACCCGAACGTCGCGATCGGCGTGCCGTCTTCTTCAAAGACGATCGGCTCGGCCCCGGACAGGACCGGGACGTCGTTCACCCCGTCGCGTTCGACGGGAAACCTCGCTGGGAGTTTTGACGCGGCGACGGGGTCGTTGACGCTCAGTTCCGCCGGCGCGCCGGCGACGGTCGCGCAGTTCCACGCGGCGCTGCTTGTCGTTCGGTATC
>JBEIRZ010000462.1:0-3355 GCA_040375695.1 Planctomycetaceae bacterium | reverse complement strand
CCAGCGAGCGGGGGGAAGGGGTAACCGCCTCTCGACGTCGCGATGCTTTCCAAATTTTTTATCGATCGACCCGTCTTCGCGAACGTGATCGCGATCATCACGGTCCTGCTGGGGCTGGTCGCCGCCTTTCGCTTGCCGATCGAACAGTACCCCCGGATCACCCCGCCTACGGTCCAGGTCACGACGTCGTACCCCGGTGCCAACGCCCGCGTCGTTGCCGAAACTGTCGCCGCGCCGATCGAACAGCAAGTCAACGGCGTCGAGGGGATGCTCTACATGTCGTCGAACTGTTCGGCCGACGGTTCCTACTCGTTGACGATCACCTTCGACATCGGCACGAACCTCGACAACGCCCAGGTCCTGGTACAAAACCGCGTCGCGATCGCCGAGCCGCTGTTGCCCGAAGAGGTCCGTCGCCAAGGGCTATCGGTCCAGAAACAGTCGACCGACATCGTCCTGGTCGTTTCGCTGACGTCGCCCAACAACAGTTACGACAGCCTCTTCATGGCGAACTACGGGACGCTTCGGCTGCGCGACGAATTGAGCCGCGTCCGTGGGGTCGGCGCCGTCGATGTCCGCGGCGGCGCGAATTACAGCATGCGGATTTGGATGGACCCTGAGCGGCTCAGCGCCAGGCAGATGACGACCAAGGACGTGATCGATGCCCTCCGCGACCAAAACGTCCAAGTCGCCGCCGGGCAGATCGGACAATCCCCTGCCCCGCCGAACCAACAGCTCCAATTCCCCGTGACGGCGCTGGGACGCCTCAGCGACCCCGAGCAATTCGGTGCGATCGTCGTCAAGAAGCAATCGGGCCGCGTCACTTTTTTGCGCGACGTCGCGCGGGTCGAGCTCGGGGCCCAGTCGTACGATTCGTTCAGCATCCGATCGGGGCTCCCGGCGGTCAGCATCCTGATCACGCAGCTCCCGGGGGCCAACGCGCTGGAGGTCGCCAAGGATGTCCGCGCGGCGATGGAACGGCTCAAGGACGATTTCCCGGAGGACCTCGAATATTCGATCCCGTTCGACACGACGAAGTTTGTCGACGCGGGGATCAAGAGCGTCTATTCGACGCTGCTCGAAGCGGGCGTCTTGGTCCTGTTGGTGATCCTCGTCTTCTTGCACGATTGGCGGGCGGTCCTCGTCCCCGCGACGACCGTTCCGGTGACGATCATCGGCGCGTTCGCGGTGATGCCGATGCTCGGCTTTTCGATCAATTTTTTGACCCTCTTCGGGCTCGTCTTGTCGATCGGGATCGTCGTCGATGACGCGATCGTGATCGTCGAGAACGCGGCCCACCACGTCGAGAAGGGGCTGTCGCCACGCGACGCGGCGATCAAGGCGATGGAAGAGATGACGGGGCCGGTGATCAGCATCACCTTGGTACTTGTCGCCGTCTTTTTGCCCGCCGCGTTCCTGGGCGGGATCACCGGTCAACTCTATCGCCAATTCGCGCTCACGATCGCAGCCACCGCGGTGCTCAGCGCGATCAACGCGCTGACGCTCAAACCGGTCCAATGCGCCGCGTACCTGCGGCCGTTGCCCGAGCGGCGCGGGCTTTTGGTCCGGGCTTTCAACCACGTCTACGGCTGGGTCGAACGGCTCTACATGGCGACGCTGAGGCTCTTCCTAAGGCTGGGGGCGCTGGGGATGCTCGCCTTCATCGCGCTGATCGGCGGCACCGGGTGGTGGTACTACCACTTGCCCACGGGCTTTTTGCCGGCCGAGGACCAAGGGTATGTTTTGATCAGCGCCCAATTGCCCGATGGCGCCTCGCAGGAACGGACCCGCGCGGTGGTGAAACAGCTCGACACGATCTTCGCCGCCGAACCCGCGATCGACAATTGGCTGATCCTCGGCGGCCTGTCGATCCTCGACGGCGTCAGCGCCCCCAACGCCGCGACCGCGTTCGCCGTCTTCAAGGATTGGGACGAGCGTCAGGCCCCCGAGCAGCAGCAAGACGCGATCGTCAACAAGCTGCGCGTCGAACTGGGGAAGATCCACGAGGCGATCGTCTTCCCGATCGTCCCCCCCGCGATCCGCGGCCTCGGCCAAGCGGGCGGGTTCCAGCTGCAGATCGAGGACCGCGCCGGGGTCGGGCGTGAAGAGCTCTATCAGCGGCTTCAAGAAATCCTGCAAGCGGCGGCCAAACGCCCCGAACTCGCCCCGTCCCAATCGTCGTTCCGTGCCGGTGTCCCACAACTCTTTGTCAACGTCGATCGGGTCAAAGCCCAGATGCTCGATCTCGACCTGGGCGATGTCTTCAGCACCCTGCAGGCGAACCTCGGCTCGTTCTACGCGAATGATTTCAACAAGTTCGGCCGGACGTATCAGGTCCGTTTGCAGGCCGAGCCGAATTTCCGCAATTCACGCGAAGACATCTATCGCCTGCGGGTTCGCAACCAGAGCGGCAAGATGATCCCGATCGGTTCGGTCCTTCAGGTCGACGAGGCGTTCGGCCCGCAGGTCATCGCCCGGTACAACCTCTACCCCACCGCTTCGATCCTCGGCGGGGCCGCCCCCGGTCGCAGCTCCGGCGAGGCACTCAAGGTGATGGAAGAGGTCGCCGACGAGATCCTCCCCAACACGATGGGTTATGACTGGACCGGGATGGCGTTCCAAGAAAAGATCGTCGGCGGCCAAGCGATCTATGTCTTCCTGATGGCGGTGATGCTCGTCTACCTCGTGTTGGCCGCGCAGTACAACAGTTGGTTGTTGCCCTTGGCCGTCCTCTTCGTCGTCCCGATCGGGGTGTTGGGGGTCGTCGCCGCCGTCGCTTATCGCGGGATGGACAACAATATTTACACGCAGATCGGTACGGTGTTGATCATCGCGCTGGCGAGCAAGAACGCGATCCTGATCGTCGAGTTCGCTCGCGAATTAAGGCTCCAGGGTCGAGGGATCCTCGAATCGGCGCTCGAAGCTTCGCGGATGCGGTTCCGCCCGATCATCATGACCTCGTTCGCCTTCATCCTCGGGATGGTCCCGTTGATCAACGCCACCGGGGCGGGGGCGGCGAGCCAGCAATCGCTCGGGACGGCCGTCGTCGGCGGGATGTTGACCTCGACATTCCTAGCGATCTTCTTCGTGCCGCTCTTTTTTATCGTCATGCAGTGGCTCAGCGAATTGCGTCAGCCGCAACCGCCGGCGTCGTGATTTCGCCGCGGATCGGGGCGTTTTCCTGATCCGAATCGTGGCGCCACGTCGAAGCGGCGCCATGCGGATGAGGGCGCCGCGACGTCGCTCAGGTTGACAACCCGCCCCCCCGGGTCGATTATCGGGACGGGGCGGGGTCGATTATCGTGACGGTGCTGGGTCGATTATCGTGACGGTGCGGCGTCGAACGACGCATGGT
>JBEIRZ010000678.1:0-1224 GCA_040375695.1 Planctomycetaceae bacterium | reverse complement strand
CGACCGACGTTCCGGCCAAAACCTCGCCGCCGTCCCGATGTAAATGTGCGGGGCACGGAAATAGGCGAGCGTTTGGTTCGTGTAGAGATGTTCGTTGGGGGCATCGCCGAAACTCATGTCTACCGATGGCGTCCAATTGAGAAAATCGGGCGACGTCGTGCGGGTGATCCAGCGGACGTTGTTGCGAAAGGTGCGAAAGAAACAGACGTAACACTTCTCGTGCTCGGACCAAAAGACGTTGTTCTGCGAATCGAACGCCCCACCGGTGATGATCGGCTTGTCTTGTAACTTTCGAAAGCGGATGCCGTCTTCGGACGCGTAAGCGACCAGCCCTGATTGGCTGCTGCCGCCGACCGCCTTGAAACGTTCCGCTTTCGGAACGCCCGGTCGGGTATCGAGGAACGGCGCGAAGTTGTGTGTCTCGGGCCCGACATCGGCCAGGATGATGTTGTTCTCTTTGCTCCCGCCGAGCTCGACCAAGCCCAGCTTCGGGCGGGTGAAGGTGATCCCGTCGCGGCTTTCCGCGTAACATGTCACTTCCTTAGCCCGAGGGTCGTTATCGCCGAAACCGGTCAATGGCCGTCCGCGGTAATACATGCGATAAAGATCGCCGTCATGCAGGACCGTGACATAACCGCTGACTTGTCCTTCCCACGGCTGATCGAATTTCAGCGCGACGCCGCCCGACTTGGGGGCCTGAAGTTGCAGCGATACGCCATCGAGCTTGTCGATCAGGAACCGGTCGACGAAAAGTTCTCGCCGCATCCCGATGTCGATCGGCTCTTGGGCGCTCACCCCTTCGGCGCACAGGGCGATGGCACTTGTCAACAAGCCGCAGATCATCGCCGCGGCCAACACGTCCCTTCGATCATCGTCATCACCCCATGATTGAGCGGTCAGCGTGTTAGGTTGTTATCTTGAGATCGTTACCGGTTCTCGATCGCGTCCGTCGGTGACTGACTCGACTTCGCGAAGGCGTTTCGCGACGACGCACCGGTGCGACCGATCCGTCATCGCTGCCAAATTAACCTGCCAGACTAAAACCCCTTTTTATGAACTGGCCAGGGTGCAGGCGGGCGAGGTTGCGACGGAAAAAGCTTTATAATACTATTTATTCGAATTTCCAAGAGACCCTTGATTTGACCCGAGCATGGGGAGGCGGCCGTGGGGATCATCGATTGGCTGGTGCTCGCCGCGTTCGCGATGTTGATGCTTGGGGTCGGG
>JBEIRZ010000020.1:0-30141 GCA_040375695.1 Planctomycetaceae bacterium | reverse complement strand
TGCCGAAAGAGGATTACCAGCGGGTTGTACAAGCCCAGGACTTCCTGCTTCGCTTGCGAAATGAATTGCATTTCATTCACGGCAGGAGCCACGACATTCTCGATCGTGCCGTCCAGATGCGGATCTCGGAAAAGTGGGGTTATGCCGCCGAAGCGGGGCGATTGCCCGTCGAGATGTTCATGCAAGAGTATTTCGAGCATACCCGAAATGTGCGGTATGCTTCGGCCTATGTCTGCGATGATGCCCGCGTGACCTCATGGTGGTATGGGCTTTTCGAGTGGGCTTTCTCGAGGAGCGAAGGTCAACGGGTGAGATCGGGCAGCAAGCATGTTTGGGTACCTGCTAGGCACTTGCCCGGTTTCGCCAGTAACCTCGCCGCTGTCTTGCGTCTGATGGATATCGCCAACAAGCAGTCCAAGCGGATTTCGCATCGAACGTGGCAAGCGATCCGGTCGGAAATGGGGCAGCGGCCTCCAGGGTTACCGGATGCCGACGCCGTTCGGTCATTCTTGTCGTTGATGAGTCGTCCGGGGCGGCTTCCGGAATTGCTCCGCCAATTGCACGAACTGCGGGTGCTGGAGCAATTCGTCCCTGCGATGCGTCGCGCGCGGGGCCTCTTACAATTCAACGAATATCATAAGTACACCGTCGACCGGCATTGCATCCGGGCTGTTGAGGCGGCCACCCAGTTCGAAGCTCAGACCGGGCCCTACCACGAACTCTACCGTCGACTCGATGACAAACTGTTGCTCCACCTGTCCTTGCTCATCCATGACCTGGGTAAAGGTTTTCCGGAGGACCACAGCGAAGTCGGTAAACAAATCGCGGCGGAGACGGCCAGCCTATTGAAACTCGATCAGGATTGCAGCGAGACGTTGCAGTGGTTGGTGCACAAGCATCTGATCATGCACTATGCCGCTTTTCGGCACGACCTGAATGACCCCCAAATCATTTCGCGTTTCGCCAACGACGTCGGTTCGGTGCGAAGGCTTGAGTTGTTGACGTTGATGTCGATCGCCGATCTGACGGCCGTCGGTCCTGACGTTTTAACCGGATGGAAAGGGGATTTGATCGAAGAGCTTTATGGCCGGACGAAGGCATTTTTAGAGACCGGACTTCTGCCGGGTCAGCCGAGCCAATCTTCCCTCAAGCGACGACGGGAGATCCGGGACATGCTCAAACATGGCGGGGCATCCGCTCGGGCGTTGGCTTTTTTGGAAGAGTTGCCAGAGTCCGCCGTCTTGAGGCCCCCTCCCGAATTCGTCGCCGACCTGATTCGAGATAGCGTCGACGCCGACCCGCAGCCCGAGGCGATTTGTCGAGGTAGATTTGATGTCGGGCGTGGCGCCGCAGAGTACACGGTCGTGATGCGTCAGAAGGATCAGCCGATCGGGATCTTCGCGCGGGCGACCGGCGCCCTTGCCGCAACGGGACTTTCGATCCTTAAAGCCGAGATCGCGACGCTGAGCGACGGTTGGATTTGGGATACGTTTTTGGTCGAAGATTACGACTCCGCGGCAAAACACGATGCCCACATCGCGTATACCGGCGAACGGGTCACGGAGATCCTGAGCGGCCAGAAACCTCTGCCGCCGCTCCGGAAGTATTGGTCGGCCACCAGCGAACGCGATCAAGAAAAGGTCAAATTGCAACCGGCCGAGGTCAACTTCGATAACGAGACGACTGACCGCTACACCATCATCCTTCTGTTCGCATACGACCGGCCTGGCTTGTTGGCCCGTGTCGCGGCTGTCCTGGCAAACCTGAAGGTTGTCCTTCACTTCGCTAAGATCGACACCCACCTCGATCAGGCGGTTGACGTCTTTTACGTTAGCGAGCTTGATGATTCGAAGATCATCAGCGCTGAACGACTTCAGCAGATCCGCGCCGAGCTTTTGGAAGCTGTCAATCGCCGCGGCGATTGACAGCGCCGCTGATGTTTTCGCTGCCCGGGCGAGACGAAAAAATCGCAGCTTCTTGAAATCCTGCTGAAGTGGATCGGGTGAAAATGCCGAACTATCTAACACCATGGATTGGGAGGGTGGAACGACAGGTACCGTCGTTCCAACGATTGAAGGGCCATGGTGAGGCAGGGAGGGCTTCACCATGGCCCCTCTTTTTTCCTAGTCAATGTTGCGCGTTCTCCATTCGGTTGGCTGTCTCGGCCCGAACGGAAGTGGTTTAGCTTTTTCGCCCGGTTGCACTTTTCGCCTTGGCAAGGACGTCCTGGACGGAAACCGGCTTTCCGCCTTGCAGCTTGCTCTCGTCCGCCGCTTCCATGAAGGCGTAAAGCTCGATCGTTTCGGCGGCAGGGATTGGCGATTCGCCGCTTCGGAAGAATTCGGCGATCTGGATGATCAAGGGCTGGTAACCCTTGTATGGCCCGATCGCCTTGACGCCTTTCTCGCCATAGGCCATGCCGCCGTAAGGCGCCGACCCGGTGCGGATGCCGCGGAACGAACCGATCCTTCCGTCCGACCACCTCCCGACCGCAAGATCGAATGAGTCGCTGGAAGTCCTGCTGACCGTTTCGCAGCCGGTTCCCATGCAGGAAAACAGCATTTCTACCCCATGGATTCCGTACCAGAAGAAGTCTGGATGGCTCGGTTCTAGCGAACAGGGGCTATGGGATTCGCACCCCAAAACCTTGCCGAGTTCCCCGCCACGGACTTCCTGGACCCCTTCGGCATAACGCAGGGACGAGCTCGAAAAAGTCGGTACCCCAAGCTCCTTGGCGGCATCATAAATCGCGATCACGTCGGCCAAAGACGACGCCACGGGCTTGTCCATGAAGACCGGTTTGCCGGCACGGAAGACCGGCAGCACCTGTTCACGTCGAGGGCCACCATCGTTCGTTTCGAGCAGGACGCCGTCGACTTTCGCCAGTAGGGTGTCGATCGAATCGACGATCTCGACCCCCATTTTTTTCACCTCTTCGGTATAGCCGGGGATGCGACTGCTACTCGACTCGATCGTTTTGCTCCCCCAAGGGTATGCCGCGACAACCCGGCAGTTTCGAAGTTTCGGGTCGGCGGGATTGCCGTTGAAGGCCTTCGTAAAGGCGATCGAGTGCGAAGTGTCCAGCCCGATCACCCCAAGACGGAACTGCTTTTCATCGGCGGCGTTCGCATGAGTTGCTGTCGAAATCAAACCGGCAGCGGTAAATGCCCCTCCCCCAATCGCGACGGCCCCGTAACGAAGGGTGTCGCTTAAAAAGCGACGCCTATCCCCCTTTGGGCGGGGGGTGTCGTCTTTGGTCGGATCGAACTGAATGTCAGACGTTAGGACGCCAGTCGTTGTCATAATCTCTGCTCCAGAGTTTTTGGGCGGCGGGATGATCAAGGATGTGACCGTTATTCGGATCGATCTTGAGCACCGATTCGGTGCGCAGCGCGATATTTCCGAGGTGACAGAGCAACGTGCTGCGATGCCCTTCTTCCACATCCGCGTTGGGGCGGCCCCCTTCGCGAATCCGATTAAGGAAATCGCCGACGTGGTCGGCTTCGCCCCCTGCCCCGTCGCCTGCTCCGGTCTGTTTGTTCTTCATGTCGAACGTGACGTAACCTGCGTCGAGGATCGCCATGCTCCCTTGGGTGCCGTGGAAGGTGACCCCAAATCCGGAATCCCTGGCCCCCAAAGGTGACCAGCTTAGCCCTTCCCAGGTGATCGTCTTTCCTTCAGGGAAGTCATAAGTGGCCATCATGGTGTCAGGGGTTTCCTGGCTATCGTCGTAGCGGTATTTGCCACCACCTGCGGTGACCCTGCTCGGGAAGGTCACGCCCAATCCCCAGCGAGCAACATCCAGCCCATGGATCCCGTTGTTGGCCAATTCGCCTCCTCCCCAGTGCCAGTGCCAGTGCCAGTTGTAGTGGACAACGTTATCGACATAGGGCCTTCGGGGCGCCGGGCCTTGCCAAAGGTCCCAGTCGAGCCACTCGGGTACGGGTGTCGCATTTCCCTTCCCGATCGGATCGCGGCGGTTGTTGTACCAAGTTCGGGCGTAAAGCACTTCACCGATCTCGCCACCGTGAAGCTTCGCGATCCCTTCGATGACCCCTTTACGGCTCCTTCGCTGCGATCCCATCTGCACAACACGGTCGTATTTTCGGGCCGCCCTGATCGCCAATTCTCCCTCTTCCGCCGTCTGGCTGAGCGGTTTTTCGACGTAGACATGTTTGCCGGCGGTGCAGCCGAGGATCGTGGCGGGGGCGTGCCAATGGTTTGGGGCGGCGACAACGATCGCGTCGACCGACGCGTCTTCAAGAACCCTTCGGATGTCTTTCTCGATTTTTGCCGGTTGCGATTGTCCCTTGGCGACCACTTCGGCCGCCTTCGCCGCGGCCCGCGAGTCGACATCGCAAATCGTTGCGACTTCTGTGCCTTTGGCCGCCATGAAAGATCGGATTAGCGCCAGCCCCCGGCCGTTCACGCCCATGAATGCAAGGCGGATCCGGTCCGAGGGGGGATATCAGCGGCCGTTGCGGCAGGCAGTCCCTGTCGTGCTCTGACCGAGTTACTGGCCATCAGGGCGGCGCTCGCCTTGAGCATCAATCGGCGATCAAGTTCGATCGTCATCAACGATCCTCCGAAGTCGAAGAGGTGGGGGCGGGTGGCGGGAGCGATTCCGAAAGGATGGCGGCAATGGGGTGGTGTTGATGGCCCGGGGATCCCGGACGATCGCCTCTTACGCCTCCCTTGAATACCGAAGTTCGCAGTCTAACGGCGCCGGGGCGTGATGGAAAGCTTTTCCCGCCTGGACTTCACGTCGGGGTAACGGTTTTCGGGGTCACCAGATCGCGGAGCGGCTTGGGCAGTGGGAAATGGACCTTTTCTTCGCGGATTTGCTCGGTCGTGACCGTCGCGGCGAAATGTTCCACCAGCCACTCGATCGTCGCCTGCACTACCGATTCGGGTGCGCTGGCGCCGGCCGTCATGAGCACCGTCATCTCTTTCGAGAAATCCTCGATCTTGAGATCCTGCGGGCCATCCACCAAGAATGCCTTTTTCCCCTTTTCGATGGCCAGTTCGCGCAGTCGCTGGCTGTTGCTGCTGTTCTGGCTACCGAGCACGATGACGACGTCGGCCGAGTCGGCCAATTCCCTGACCGCTTCCTGGCGGTTTTGCGTCGCGTAGCAGATATCTTCCTTGGGTGGTGAGGCGATCTCCGGGAAACGCTGGCGGAGGGCCTTGATGATCCGTCCGGCGTCATCGACCGAGAGCGTCGTCTGGGTCAGGTACGCCAGTCTTGTACCGGGAGGGAACGTCAGCTTGGAAACCTCCTCTTCGTTCTCCACCAGAATGATCGCCTCGGGCGCCTCTCCCAGCGTGCCGATGACCTCGTCATGACCCGCGTGGCCGATCATGATGATCTTGTAACCCTCCTTCGCGAATCGGATCGCTTCGAGGTGGACTTTGGTGACCAGGGGGCAGGTGGCATCGATCGCATTGAGGCGACGCTTCTTGGCGGCGTTGCGTATTTCCGGGGAGACCCCATGGGCGGAAAAGAGCAGCGTGCTCCCTTCCGGGACATCTTCTACCGTGTCGACAAAGACGGCGCCTTGGTCCCGAAAGGTATGCACCACATACTGGTTGTGGACGATTTCGTGATAAACGTAGATCGGCGGCCCGAACGCCTTCAGCGCGAGCGAAAGGCTGTCGATTGCCATGTTGACCCCGGCGCAAAAACCGCGTGGCGCGGCGAGAATAATTCGCATGTTTGATCCGTCGATCGAGGAAGCTTCGAACACCCAGATTAACCGCCTGACTGCGGATTCGTCCAACGGGGAGCGGGCGAAAGATCCTCGGTTGCCCCAGGCCGAGGCTTATTGTCGCAAGATTGCTCGCGGGCACTACGAGAATTTCATCGTCGCCAGCGTTTTGCTACCTCGGCGGATGCGGCAACCCTTTTACAACGTTTATGCCTTTTGCAGGTTTGCCGATGACCTAGCGGACGAATCCGAATCACCCCAGGCGGCGACCCGCTCGCTGATTTGGTGGCAGGGGGAACTCGATCGGTGCTTTCTCGGCCAAGCCGATCATCCGATTTTTATCGCCTTGGGGCAGACGGTTCGAGAACTGGGTTTGCCGAAGCGACCCTTCGACGACCTTCTGGATGCCTTCCGGCAGGATCAGCTCAAGACACGATACGCCGATTTCCCGGAGCTGATCGATTACTGTCGCCGGTCCGCAGACCCCGTTGGGAGGCTCGTTTTAAGGATGGCAGGGTGTGACTCGCCGGAGAACGTCACACTTTCCGATCGCATTTGCACCGGGTTGCAACTGGCCAACCACTGGCAGGATATCGCCCGGGACCATGCCGCTGGCCGGATTTATCTCCCCGAAGACGCGATGCGCGAAGCCGGCGTTACCGAATCGATGCTCGGGGAAGCTCTCGCTTGTGAACCGCTTAAACGCCTCGTCGCCGAGCAGTCTGCTATCGCCCGTCGGATGTTGGAATCGGGTTTGCCGCTGGCCGAACGGGTCCCCAAGTGGTTGGCGGCCGACATTCGGCTCTTCGTGCGCGGGGGGGAAGCGATTCTCGATGCGATCGCCGCTGCCGATCACGACACCCTGGTCCGACGTCCCAAAGTTTCCCCTTGGCGACAGATGATTTTCACCGCTCAGGCCATTTTTGGGCGGTTGTGAAATGCCCTACAATCGAGGAATGGCCGGAGAACTCACGAACGTCGCCGAAAGTTACGAGCATTGCGGCCGCATCGCGCGCCGCTCGGGGAGTAACTTTTATCGTTCATTTTGGCTGTTGCCGATCGCCAAACGGCGGGCGATGTGTGCCCTGTACGCGTTTGCCCGAATCACGGATGACATCGGTGATTGCGACGCCCCCGCGTCCCTGCGTCGCGAATGGCTGACTTGGTGGCGACAGGCGACCGCCTTTAACTTGATCGGACAGGGCGTTGCGGAAAGGTGCCGATTCCCGCAGGGATTTCCTGAGTCAACGACGTCATGGCCGATCGATTTGAGGTCGCGGGCTACCGAGATCCTCCCGGCCGTTTGCGACGTTGTTGCCCGATTCAGCATCCCGAGCCGATTCCTGTTGGAAATCATCGACGGTGTCTTGGCAGACCAAGCGAAGACGCGATTCGACACCTACGAACGGCTCGAGCATTACTGTTACTTGGTCGCGTCGGCCGTCGGATTGGCGTGCCTTCACATTTGGGAATTCGAGCCGCCCCTTCCGACCCAGGCCGCGGTCGATTGTGGTCTCGCCTTTCAATTGACCAATATCCTCCGGGATATCCGCGAAGATGCCCAGAGAGGGCGTATCTATCTCCCCCAGCAACATTGGCGGCAACACGGACTTTCGGAAGACGACCTGCTCGACCCCCGGCCCGACGACCGGTTGCGATGCCTGATCAGTGATGAGGCACGGCGAGCGGCCACGCTGTTCGATTCGGGTTGGCGGGTATGGGATTCGTTGCACCCCGATGGAAGGCCGATGTTTAGCATGATGTGGCGAACCTACCGAAGGCTCCTCAGCCGCATCGAGGCCGATCCCTGTGGTGTCCTTAGGCAGCGAGTGACATTGACCACGGCTGAGCGACTGGGGCTCGTTTCTCAGCACTTCATCGGCCCTCTTTTTCGTCGGCTTCCCGTACCGCCTATCGAAGTCAAACGATGAAACCTCGGGATATTGCTGATGGGCCGGCGATGCCCCCAGGGGGAAGCCCGATACGGGTCGCGATCATCGGGGGTGGCTTGGCCGGGATGGCGGCTGCCGAAGCACTCGCCCGCCACGGTCAGGGGATCTCGCTAACGCTCTTCGAAGCCCGTCGCCATCCCGGTGGTCGTGCAGGGTCCTTCGTCGATCCGGGTACCGGCGACGAGGTTGACTACTGCCAGCACGTCGCCATGGGTTGCTGCAGCAACCTTATCAAACTGCTCGAGGATTGCCAGATCGTCGACCCTTGGATCCGTTACGATGCCCTGACGTTTCATCATCCCCGGTGCGGGGCTAGCCATTTCGCGGCCAGTCACTGGCTTCCCCCGCCATTCCATCTGGGTTGGGCCCTCGCTTGCTTGAGGTACCTGACCTGGGTTCAAAAACTTCAGATCGCTACCGCTTCGTTGCGTTTAATGCGTACCCCGCCCGGACGGTTGGAGCAGACGACAGCAGCCGATTGGCTTCGAGGCGTCGGGCAATCCGCTTCCACCATCCGTGATTATTGGGACGTGGTCCTGGTTAGCGCCTTGGGTGAATCGAGCCAAAACGTGTCGATGGCCGCGGCCCGCAAGGTCTTCATCGACGGCTTTTTGGCGGTACGCGGTGCCAGCGACGTCTTGGTCCCCAAAAGGCCGCTGGGAGAACTGTTCGGGGTACAACTCCCTGACGCGTTGCGCAGGCTTGGGCTCCAGGTTCGTTCCGGCGCCCCGGTTCGTCGGTTGCGTTTCGGACCGGGTGAAGGATCGGATCGAGGGGCGTTGGCATTGGAATCGGAAGGGGCTTCGATCGATTTCGATCGAGTGATCGTCGCTGTTCCATGGCATCAGATCGGCCGACTGGTCGATCCTGTCGTCAGCGACCGTGCCGGCCTTGCGGTAGCGGATTGGTCCACATTCCCGAGTTCCCCGATCACCGGGGTGCACCTTTGGTTCGATCGTGAGATCACCGTTGCCCCGCACGCCGTCTTTGTCGGAACGCTTGCGCAGTGGCTGTTTCGCCGACCGTTCCCGTCCGACGCATCCGCTACGCTGGGGACTGCCCGACAAGGCGAACGGGACACGCAGCAGGTGGGACACTATTACCAGGTCGTGATCAGCGCGTCGCGAGGGGTTCGCCAATCCGATCAGCAGGAGGTTGTCCGTCAGGTGGTCGCCGATCTGGCGACAGCCTTTCCGAAGGTAGGGACGGCACGCCTCTTGGCTTCGAGGGTCGTGACTGACCCCCAGGCCGTTTTCTCGGTGTCTCCTACGGTGGAGGCGTCGCGTCCCGCCGCATCGACGTTGCTCCCTTCGCTTCACTTGGCCGGCGACTACACCCGCACCGGGTGGCCTGCGACGATGGAAGGGGCGGTAATCAGTGGCCGACTGGCCGCCGCCAGCCTCCTTCGATCTTTGGGGCGGCCCGGCATCGATCCCGACCCAGGGCTCCCGCGGCCCCTCCTTTCACGCTGGCTGATTCGGTGATCTTTTGGCCATCAACGAGGCTTCGCCATCGCCGCGCGTGGAACCGCCCCACGGCGTGCGGGACGCGCGGGCCGACGAACTGAGGTTGGTTGTCAGCGGTTAAATTGTCATAGTATTGTTTGGACGGTGAAGCGCTAGTAGACGGTTGGGCTCAAGGAGGAGGGGGCAGCGATGGCGGACAAGGAGTTGGGGCGGGCGAGCGTTGACACCGATTTTGGCCCCGACCCGCTGTTGCCGCACGCCCCGCGGCCATTGGTTCGGGTGAGCCAAAAGACGCGATCAGGCCTGCAGCGGGAAGTCGCCCAGTTCTGCCCTTCGGTACCCGGTGTCTATGGGATCCTTGATCGGGTGGGGACGCTCATTTATGTCGGCAAAAGCAAGTCGCTTCGGCATCGGCTACTGGGCTACTTCAGTAAGTCGAGCAAACATGAGAAGTCGGGCCGGATCATCGAGGAGGCTCGGGGTGTTCAGTGGGAGACACAGCCCAGCGAGTTCGCCGCGTTACTGCGCGAGCAAATGCTGATCCGTCGCTTTCGGCCAAGGTTGAACGTCCAAGGGATACCCGAACGCCAGCGTCCGGTTTATCTTTGCCTCGGCCGCGTCCCGGCCCCCTACTTTTTTGTTGCCGCAAAACCGGCCAAGGGGTTGATCGCTTGCGAAGGCCCGTTTTACGGCTTGGCCCGAATGACCCGCGGGGTCGACGCGCTGAATCAGTTTTTCAAGCTGCGTGATTGCGGCCAGCGGACACCATTCCATTTCGCCGATCAGCTTTTGCTATTCGATCAGGAACATCGGCCTGGTTGTTTGCGGCTCGAAACGGGAACGTGTCTAGGCCCCTGTGCCGCCGCCTGTTCACGGGAGGCTTACGACGCACAGGTCAAGGCCGCCGAAAGCTTTCTCGACGGATTCAATGACGAACCGGTGGTCGCGCTTCGCGACGCGATGGAGATCGCATCACGCAACTTGCAGTACGAGTTGGCCGCCCGACGGCTCGTCGATTCGCGTGCTGTCGATTACTTGTATCGAAAGTTGACGTACCTCGCTGAGGTGCGTCGAGGATACTCTTTCGTCTATCCCGTTCGGGGCTATGACCATTGCCACACTTGGTACTTGGTCAATTCGGGTGAGATCGTCGATACCGCAGTCGCGCCGACTTGCCCCACAACCTTCGCTACGATCCGCGAGCGGGTTGAAACCTGGATCGAGCGGACCGGTCGTCTTACCGACCGTGGTGACGTCGGGCAATCCAACACCCTCAATATCGTCGCCTCCTGGTTTCGCAACCGAAAGGATGAGCTGAACCGGACCTTCCATCCGAATGCGGCCAAACGGCTCTACCGCAAGGCCCTCGATCCCCATCCGAAAACGCGAGGCCGAGCCGGTTGATCTTGCGGGCCGTGGTCTGGGGCGCTAAGGTCCCGCGGCTCGAATCCTCGGACGGGGTTTCGATTCGATCGCCGGACTGTGAGGCGTTCGCAAGTCGTGATCGATGACAAGTCTTTGAGACGGCCGTTCCCCCGCGATCATCGGCGATTTCATGAAGGGGTCGGAGTGATCTGATTCGACCGATCGATCATCACCTGCGGCGCAGCCCCTTTTCTTCGAACTGTGAAGATCGACAACCGGGCAGATCAGGTCTTCATCAAAAATTAGCGCAGAATCGGCATTGTTCTTCATAGAGGCCCCCTAACATTCCGGCGGTTCGATTCGGTCGTTAGATCCCTGAAGGCAAAAAGGCTTCGCGGGAAATCGAGCCTCGGGCAAGTGCCAGGTCCTTTGGTGACTTTCTATTTCGAGCGGGGGATAGGTAGGTGCGTCGGCTTGTTCACGAATGGTTGATGGGCATTCTTTCGCCCATGCTCATGATGGCGATCGGTTGCGGAGCTCCGCCGATCGAAGATTATCGGGTATTTGACGACCTCGTCCCTGTGAAGGGACAGGTAATGTACAAGGGAAAACCGATCCAAGATGCTGCGATCCGGTTACATCCCGCGGGCAAGTCGACCGTGGGTGGGGTGCCCGCTCGTGTCGCGGCCGTTTCGGATGCGGAGGGCCGTTTCGAACTTTTCACCTTCCGACCTGAGGGGAAGGGTCAAGGTGCCCCGATCGGAGATTATCGAGTGACCGTCTCGTGGGTCGGTCCCACCGCTGGCTTGCCTCAAGAAAAGCTCGATTCGCTCAAAGAATTGATCCCCGCCAAATACATCAACCCTCGCACTTCCCCGATCGAGATTCAAATCGCCGCCGGGCAGAGCGAAATCCCGGCCGTTTCGATCCCTTGACGAGGCGTTTCGGCGGCCAATTCGTCGACCGTCATCCATTACACTTTAGCTTGGACAGTATCTATGTTTCGACGTTCTCGTGCATCGCACCGTGTCGGTTTTACCCTCGTCGAGTTGCTTGTCGTTATCGCGATCATTGGCGTGATGGTCGGTCTGTTGTTGCCCGCCGTTCAGGCGGCCCGCGAGGCCGCTCGCCGGATGCAGTGCGGCAATAACTTGAAGCAGCTTTCGTTGGCCCTTCACAATTACGAAGGTACCTACAAGACGTTGCCCCCCAGTCGCATCACCACGGGATTGTCTCGCCATGGCTTCGCGGCTTATATGTTGCCGTTCATCGAGCAGCGATCGGTCTACGACATCTATGATTTCAACGTGCGGTGGTCGGATCCGAAAAATTTTGCCGCCACACAAACCGTGATCAATACGTGGATCTGCCCTTCGACACCCGCCGGCCGATTGGTTCCGACCGCGGCGGCACAAACCGCTTACGTAACGATCCCGGCGGCGGGTTTAGGCCCCTGCGACTATGGCGTCACCAATGAAGTACGGCGCGCCTTTTATGAAGCGAATGGGTTGCCGCTGCCCGCGGGGATCCAGAGGGGTGTGCCGGGGGCGATGGAACGTGACCGGGGGAGTCGATTTGCCGACGTCCTGGACGGTCTTTCCAACACTATGCTCTTCGCCGAAACGGCAGGTCGTCCGAGCGTCTATTACGCTCGCAAGCTCCCCGCGAACATCGTCTATCCCGACGGCTGGGGATGGGCCGACATCGAAGCGGTTTCCGGCAGTCTCGATGGCGCTTCGGCGGACGGGGTCAGGCTCAACTCTACGCGGAGCAGCGCGCCGTTCACCACGACGATCAATGGGAGTTGCGCGATCAACTGCACGAACCAAAGCGAATACTACTCTTTCCATCCTGGCGGGATGCAGATCAGCATGGTCGATGGCTCGGTCCGATTCCTCAGCGATTCGACGGCCGCCAGCATCCTGGCCGGGATCATCACCAAGGCGGGCAGCGAAATCACCGGCGATTTCTAGACGTTTGCCGACTAGTCCCGTCCCCTGCTGCTGACACTTTCATTCCTTGCACCTCGATCGTCTGAGGTGCGGCTTGCTTTCGAAGGACAGCTCGCTGGATAACCCACGAGCTTTCCTGGAGGGAGTAAGGTTTTGTGCCTGCCGATAGGCGCGGGCTTCATCGGTTGTCGCCTAACCGAAGAGTTGCCGCGGCCCGTCGATGCTGCGTCAGAACGGGTTGAGTTCGAGCCACCGCTGTTCGGCCTCGACGAGCTCCGCGTTGACCGTGGTCAATTCGTTGTGTAACCGAAGCGCCTCCTTAGGGTCGGTTTCTGTGAGTAGCCGTTGGTCGAGTTCCCGTTTCTGCTGATCGAGCTTAGCAATCCTCTTCTCAAGATTTTTGAGCTCTTTGTCGGCCCTCCGATTGTCTTGCTGAGCCGCACGGTGGTCGGATGCCGATGGGCCTTTGGGGGGGCCGCCTTGCGGGGTTCGGCTCGCCGGTTTTCCGGCCGCGATATTTCGCTGGCGCTCTCCCTCGTCGACCTCTTGTTCGACCGCTTGTAGGTACGTCTCGTAATTGCCGAAATAGTTCTTCGCGGTGCCGTCGCGAACCTCGATCACGCAGGTGGCAACACGACGCATGAAATGCCGGTCGTGACTGGTGAAGATCACCGTTCCCTTGTATTCCAACAACGCATCCGCGAGCGCTTCGACGGTTTCGACGTCGAGGTGGTTACCCGGTTCGTCAAGAACCAGGATGTTGTCGGTCCCGAGCAAGAGTGTTGCCATGCAAAGCCTAGCTCGCTCGCCACCTGATAGAACCTTCACCTTTTTGTTTACATGGTCATCGCGGAATAGCAATGCCCCCGCCATCGCCAAGACCTCCTGCCGGGTGATCTCGCGATCGCAGTTTTGCTCCAGAGTTTCCAGGACGGTTAGGCGTGGGTCGAGGCTGCCGTAAACGTGCTGCGCGTAGGTGCCGATCTGGCAACCGTAGCCCCATTTCAAAGTCCCGCCCAGGGTCGGCAAGGAGCCGACGAGGGTTCGTAGGAGCGTCGTTTTGCCTTGGCCGTTGTCACCGACGATCGCGGCCCGCTCCCCGTGTTCGATCTCGAGCCGAATCCCCTGGGCGACTTTGAGGTCGCCATACCCGATGGCTAGGTCGTCGCAACGCATTGCCGTTCCCGATCGGGGTTGGACCCTTGGCGGTCGGATCCGAACGGTCGGCTCATCAACTTCGATCTCGACCGTCTGCAAACGTTCCAACTGCTTCGCTTTGCTTTTGGCCTGTGTGGCGGTGGAGGCATTGGCGCGATTCTTTTCGATGAACCGTTGGAGTTGCTTCTGCTTGGCCGCGACTGTCGCATTGACCCGGCGGTCATGTTCCCGGCGTTCTTCTCGGAATTCTAAGAAGGCATCATCTTGCCGCTGAACATCGTCAACTTGCCGCGAGACAGCTCGAGGGTATGGCTGCACGTTTGTTTCAGGAAAGCACGATCGTGAGAGACGATCAGCGCGGCCTTGTTGAAGTCCCTCAGAAAGTGTTCCAGCAGGATTTGCGTTCGCAGGTCGAGAAAGTTTGTCGGTTCGTCCAGCATCAGCAGGTTGGGCTCATGCAGCAGCAAGGCCGCCAGTTTGACTCGGGTTTGCCATCCGCCGGACAAGGCCTTGACCGGGCCCTCGAGGTAGGCCCCTTTGAGTTCGAATTGGCCTGCGACTTCGCCACATTTCCAATCGGGTTTGCCGCTGTCGCGGATCAAAAAATCGAGGGCCGATTCCCCTGGCAAGAATGGGTCGTGCTGGCGGAGATAGCCGACCCTCAGGCTTGGGTGGTGGATGACTTCCCCTTTTTCGAGCTCTTCCTCCCCAAGGAGGATCTTAAGGAGCGTCGATTTCCCGGCCCCATTCCGTCCGACGAAACCGACTTTAACGTCGTCGATCAGCGCGGCCTCGGCACCCTCGAGGAGGATTTGGTCTCCGTAGCGCTTGTAGGCGTCTCGAATCTGAATCAGTACTGCCATAGCTTCGGCGTGAGCATCAGTTGGTCGGGTGGTCGTTTCTTCAAGGCAGGGCCGCAGGTCGGGGGGTGAGCTGCGACCTCTACGGTATCGATTTTGACAGACGAAAGGGAATCCCTCTACCCGGTCTGCGATAGGTCGCGTCCTGGGGCGTCGTCCGTTGAGGGCAAGTTTTCACGTGGGAAGGATCAGCCGAGATCTGCTTTCGGATTCATTCGCCGGACGGATTCCGTGGAGAGTGCCCGCTGGCGACGATGGGGTTCTGCGTGCCTTGATCCTGAGGTAGGGGGCGATGAAGCGTGCTCGGTCCGCGAACGAATCGGCGGGGGCGTCGGGCTCGATGTGCATCGGTTCGATGAAGTCTTCGATGACCATCCCGCTACGACAGATCCCTCCGATCAGTTGTTCGAGACGGTGCAGGTACTCGATCGCACCTGGTTCTCGCAATCGTTTGGTGGCAGCCGACGGGTCCGTGGGCGGCGGGATGGGCGAGTCCCGGTAGTAGGACTGGCGGATCTGGTAATGGCCGGAGGCGTCGCGTCGGTGGGAGGCTTGCAGGTTGAGTGGCGATTTGTGCTGGCTGATGTAGATGCCACCGGGGACGAGAACCCTGGCGACTTCCCTGAAAACCGGGGTGACATCCGGCAGGTAGCAGGTGCTTACGGGGTGAACGACAACATCGAACGACCCCTCGGCCAGCCCGTCGAGTCGGTCCATCGAGGCTTGAACGACCCGGATTGTCAATTTGCGTTGGCGTGCGACCTGTCGGTCGAGTTCTAGCATCGCAGGGCTGAGGTCGACGACCGTGACATCGGCCCCGGCAGTGGCGTAAATCGCACTTTGTCGTCCCCCGCCGGCGGCTAAGCAGAGGAGCCTTTTTCCACGGACGCTACCCCCAAGCCATCCGATCGGATCGAGCGTGCCGAGGGGGTCAGCCAGTTCGGCATCGGTTGCGGGTCGACATAATGCGACTTCGGCCGCGACCAAGGCGTCGTAGCAGCGTTGGTTGGCCTGGAGCGCCGAAGCGCGTGTGGCTTGGCTGGGATCGGAAGGGGGCATGTCCCCATCGTAACGCCCTGGTCGACAGGTTGACGAGGGAAGCCGACTGAAAACCGTGACTTAGCTGACAACACGTTTGCGGGGTGGGAAAGATCTCCCGCAAACGCGACCGGAACCGTCTGGTTAGAGCTTTCACTCTCTATCCTTCGCTAGGGAGGGGAAGCGAAGGCCAGGGTTCGAAAAACGGCCGCCCTGTTCGACGACCGAATCGCAGTAGGCCCTCTTCAAGGACCTGCTTTGGGGCCGGACATCGAGCATCTCGATGCCGATCGACGAAAGGTCACGCCGCGGTCAACTTGTTCAGCAGTTCGTTGAATCTCCGCTCCGCTTCGCGTCGACGCTCGGCCCGCTCAGCCACGCTCCAGTTGCTGCGGATCAGAGAGACGCGACGGAGGATCTCGGCATCGGAGAGCGTGATCTCATTTTGAGCAACTTTCTCAACGAATTCGGACTTCAAGGGTGTGGTGGCAATGGCGGTTGGCATGGAAAATCCTCCTGAACTATCGAATCAAGGGTGATGAACATTCGGCTGGGGTCGAAAATCGACCTTCCCGACTTTCCTAACCAGACCGTGGGGCCGCTTTAAGGCAGGCTTACCGGTTTGACAGACACACAAGAGCATTTTGCGTGCCAGTCAATAGTTCAGATTCATATTTAGGCCCAATAGTTCCTCGGATTTCGCGTAAAAACTGGAACTTCGTCAGATTTTCGGGATTTTTAATGCGAGGGTGGGAAGCCTACCCCCAGACTTGTTTTTCAAAGTTTGCAAATCGTGCAAAATGCCCGCGGCGGGTTCAAAAATCGAGACGTCGGTTTCAAAGGCCGCGGCTTCGGACGGGCGGGGGTGTTTCGGGCCCTCATGCCGCAGGCCGGGGGCGGCGATTCTTTCGACGAGGGTCCTCCACGTTCCCCGCGGGGCGTGCCCCTTCAGATCGGCGTATTGAAGGATGCCGTCACGGTCGTAGATCATTCCGTCGATTTGCCAATCCTCACCGACCCAAACCAGAGAGCCATCGGGTTCGAAAAAGAGTCTTGGCAATAAGGCCAGAGCATCGGCCACATCGTCGAAGCGGCTCGAAAGCGGGCCGCCGACGGGGCCCAGAAGGTGGACGTGGAAGTACGGGTGTTTCATAGGTAAGGCCGCGATTAGCGGATGACTTGGCGGGCCCAGTTGTCATACGCCTCGGAGGCTTCGATCAAACCGATGACGACCCATTGCGGGGTGTCGTAGGGGTGTCGTCGGTGGACCGCGTCGGCAACGTCGTCGAGCTTGTGGGATAATGTCTTGATTACGATACGGTACTCATCGGCGGTTTCGTGCTTGCCTTGCCAGGTGTAATGGCTGGTCATCGGGCCATCGATCTGGACACAAGCCGCCAGGGCACCTTCGATCAGCGTTGCCGCGATCTGGTCGGCATCCTGGCGAGTGGGTACCGTTGTGATAGCGATCACTAAGGGGGATTCGGTCATTGCGAGGCTCGCCGTTGTTGACGGGATGTCGGTTTTGAAGTCGCTGCCAGAAGATTTAGCTTTTCGACCGGAGTTCGGCCAGGACCAGTCCGGTGCGAGAAGCGGCAACCTTGGATACTTCAGCGGGGGGGCCGTAAGCTACGACCTCGCCTCCCCGATCGGCCGCTCCCGGGCCGAGGTCGATGAGGTAGTCGGCCGCTCGGATAAGTTGCGGGTTGTGCTCCACGACGATCAACGAATGTCCCGCCTGCAGGAGCGAGTCGAAGCAACTTTTCAGCCTTTCGATGTCTGCGAAATGAAGCCCTGTCGTCGGTTCGTCTAGGATGAACAGGGTTGGCTTCTGGACCGCTCCTGAAAGGAATGCCGCCAGCTTCAGTCGTTGCGCTTCGCCGCTGGAGAGCGTTGTGGCGCTCTGGCCCAAAGAGACGTAATCGAGGCCGACGGCGATCAATCGTTCTAGCCTCTCCTGCACCTTTTCCTCACCGCGGAAGAATGCATGGGCCGAGCGTACCGTCATCTTTAAGCAGTCGGCGATCGAGCGGTCGCGGTATCGGACCTGAAGGATCTCTTCGCGATAGCGCGAGCCCCGGCACGCCGGGCAAGTCATGGCCACATCGGCCATGAACTGCATGTCGATGGTCATCTGGCCGTCACCCTCACAGGTCGGGCATCTTCCCTCTTCGCTGTTGAAGCTGAAATGCCCAGAGCCATAGTTGCGGATGCGAGCTTCAACCGTCTCCGCAAAAACGTGGCGAATCGCGTCCATCGCCTTGACGTAGGTCACTGGGTTACTTCGCGGGCTACGGCTGATCGGCGCTTGATCGATCAGCTCGCAGTGTCGGACGTCGAGCAGGCCGTCGATCCGGTCCATCGCCAGGGGTGGATCGGACGCAAGGCCCAGGTGCTTGCGGATGGCCGGGTAAAGCGTGTCTTGGACCAGTGTGCTTTTGCCGCTTCCGGAGACACCAGTCACAAGGCAGAGGACACCGAGCGGGAACGAGACATCGATCCCTTTAAGGTTGTGGCCGCGGGCGCCGCGGAGCGTGATGAAACCGCGAGGCTGGCGGTGCAGGGCCTTGGTCGGGATGTCCGGCTCGCTTCCCCGCCCGGCGAGGTATCGCCCGGTTAGGCTCTGGCGGTCTCTAAGCATCCCTTCCAAGGGCCCTTCATAAACGATCTCTCCACCGGCATCGCCTGCACCCGGTCCGAACTCGATCAGTCGGTCGGCCGATCGCATCAAGCTTTCTTCATGCTCGACAACGACTACCGAGTTGCCACGGTCGCGAAGCCCTAGGATCGATTCCCGCAGCTTGTCGACGTCGGCAGGATGCAAGCCTGCCGTCGGTTCGTCAAGGACGTACAACATGTTGACCAAGGAGCTGCCCAAGGCGCCGGTCAGTGCGACCCGCTGGATTTCACCCCCCGACAGGGTTCTTAAGGTGCGATCGAGTTGCAAGTAAGACAGGCCGACCCGATCGAGATAGTCGAGCCGTCTTAGGATTTGCTCGCGTGGCTCCCGCGAGATTTGCTGACGCGTCGGGTCAAGCTCCAGCCGTGACAGTATCGACACCAGTTGGTCGCCACGCAGCCCGGAAAGTTCCGCAATGTCCATCCCCCCCACCTGATAAGCGAGTGCTTCGGGACGGAGGCGTCGCCCTTCGCATTCGGGGCAGCGTCGATAGCTCCGGTAACGCGACAACATCACCCGGATGTGCATTTTGTATTTTTTGCGTTCCAGCCAGGCGAAAAAGCCATCCAGCCCTCCGAACTGCCTTTCCGCGACTCCCTCCTTGATCAGCTTCAGATGCTTCTTTTTGAGCGATCGGAACGGGGTATCGATGGGGATCTTGTAATCGCCCGCCAAAGCGATCAATTCGTCAAGCTCGTGGCGATACGAGGGCGAATTCCATGGCTGGATCGCCCCTTGTCGGATCGACAATTCGGGGTTGGGGATGACGCGCTCCATGTCGATGTCGACGACATCACCGAACCCCTCGCATTTCGGGCAGGCCCCCAGTGGCTGATTGAAATGAAACAGTCGTTGGGACGGTTCCGGGTAGTCTATGCCGCAAGCATCGCACCGTAACCGATCGCTCAGTGGCGTGCGGGTCCATGCCCGCCCGTCGATCGTCCAATCCTCGTTAGCCGCTGATTGCCTTTTCTTAAGGGAACTCGCCTTCCGAGAGTTTCCCTGGTCGACCCGTGGAAAGAGCGGTACGCCCTTCTCTGTGATCACGATGCAGCGACCTCCCCCGGCACCCATCGCGGTCTCCAGCGATTCCGTGATTTGGCTCAACTGGCTCGCCGGTGTTAGCCGGTCGACGATGACGGTGGTCACCGCGCCTCGGCGAGGGATCGATTCGGCGAGTTCACCGCGATCGGCATCCGCCAAGTGAAACATCTTCCCTGAGACGACCAGTCGCTGGAAGCCGTTTCGTTGGAGTTCAGCAAGTCGTTCGGAAGTCTGTTCGCGATTCCCGAGTTCGACCTCAAAGCCGACCATCACGCGACTTGAATCGGGAAGGTTTCGGATCGAAGCGGCGACAATGGAAGGGTCGTGCCTCTGGATTTCCGTGCCGCATCCGAAGCAATGAAGCGTCGCAACTTTGGCGAATAGCAACCGTAGGTGATCCGCGATCTCGGTGGCCGTCCCTACGGTACTTCGGCTTGTACGGATACCTCCGGCCCGGGTCACTGCGATCGCCGGAGGGATCCCTTCGATCGAGTCGCAATCAGGCTTGTCTAGCCTCTGAAGGAACTGGCGTGTGTAAGCCGAAAAGCTTTCGATATACCGACGCTGGCCTTCCGCGTAGAGAGTGTCGAGTGCGAAGCTCGTCTTGCCGCTTCCCGAAAGGCCACAAACGACGACAAGCTGACCACGCGGGACATCGACATCAACCCCTTTGAGATTATGCACCCGGCAACCACGAACACGGATCGGCTCGGAGGGCATGGGGCACGGTGGGTGCGGAGATGGAGCGTCGAACTTCCCAAACCGTTAGCGGCGGGTCTTCTTCGTCTTGGCGTTCCCCTGACGTACCTTGAGCTTCGGGTTGCTCTTGCAAATCACGTAAATTCGGCCCCGTCTTCGAACGACTTGGCAGTCCGGATGACGGTGCTTCAACGCACCAATACTACTTACGACTTTCATCTCTGATCACTCGCGTCTGCGATGGTTCGGTTACAAAACCGCATCTTCGAAACACCCGCTTTTTCGGCTAAAAGGGCAAGCAGGCTGTAACCCAATCGCCGGACGGTTCGAAAACTCGACCGGGCAACCCCAAACAGGAGACGCGCCAAGCCATTGGTCGGCACGCTTCTAGCTGGCCACGGAGTGTAACGATTCTCCGTCTGTTGGGCAATGGTTATCGTCTTCAGCGATATTTCGCCCCAATTTCGCGGGTCTCATCCCCTCCCAGACACTTTTTTGGCTCGTTCGGTTAGACTTCCAGGCCAAGCCTTGGGCTTTTTTCAAGTCTCGCCCTGTTTCTCCAAGTTGCGGAGTTCAAATCTTGCGAATTGCCTATTTTGACTGTTTTAGCGGGATCAGTGGCGACATGGTGCTAGGGGCCTTAGTCGATTTGGGGGTCCCCATCGAGCGGATTCGGGACGGGGTGGCGTCGATGGGATTGCCAGAGATTCGCATCACATCGGAGTTGGTCAAGAAGAACGGTTTCCGTGCGGTGAAGGTCCACGTCGATCATCCCCCTGAGCATCGCCACCGTCATTTGCATCATATCGAGGCGATGATCGACTCGGGGGGGCTTCTGACGGATGGGGCGAAAGCCTTAGCTAAGCGGATTTTCGGGTTGATCGGCCAAGCCGAGGCCAAGATGCATGGGACGACGATCGAAAAGGTCCATTTTCATGAGGTGGGGGCGATCGATTCGATTGCCGACATTGTCGGGGCGGCGATCGCGATCGATGCCCTGGGGATCGAGAGGTTTGAATCGTCGCCGGTCCCGACAGGTCGAGGTAGTGTGAAAATCGCCCACGGGCTGGTTTCGATCCCGGCCCCAGCGACTGCCGAATTGTTATGCGGGGCCGAGATCGCGCCGTGCGAGATCGAGCGAGAGTTAACCACCCCTACAGGCGCGGCGATACTTAAAGCAACGGTCAGTCGGTTTGGCAGTTGGCCCGCGATGCGATTGGTCGGTGTCGGGTGTGGGGCCGGGTCGATCGATTTGGCCCAGCGAGCCAACGTCCTTCGCATCGCGTTGGGCGAAATGGAATCGGATGGGAAGGCAAGTTCGATAGGTGCCCTACCAGGCGAGTCGGATCGGGTCACGGTTATTGAGACCAACATCGACGATTGCCCTGCCGAAGATCTCGCGAACTGTGTTAGCAAACTATTCTCTGCGGGGGCACTCGACGTATATCAGACGCCTTGTGTCATGAAAAAGGGGCGTAGTGGGATTCAGTTGACGGTCTTGGTTCGGCCCGCCGAGGCCTCTTTGATGGAGGAAATCCTGCTCCGCCAGACGACGACCATCGGGGTGCGGAGCTATCTTGCCGAACGCCGAAAACTGGTCCGCCGCGAGGTCATGCTCGAGACGCCTTACGGCCAAGTGCGCGGCAAGGTGGTCTCGCTGGGGGGAGGGCGTGAAAGGATGACCGTGGAGTATGATGACGCGGCGATTTTAGCGGAGCGGAATCAGGTCACCCTTGCCGAGGTCCGAGAGGCGGCAGCTTTGGCGTGGGGTCAATCTCGTCGAGGAGGCAGCCAGGGATCGGTGCCTCAGGGACAGTCTCAGCATGCACATGATCATGGGCACGACCATGATCACGGAAGCCACCATGGGCATGATCATGATCACGGGGGTTGATCGAGTGATCCCAGCGCGCGGAGGACGCGTGTCGTGATCGCACGGACGCCGCGACCGATCGTGTCGACTTGATGGTCTGCCACCTCGCGGTAGATCGGCTCTCGCTTCTCCAGCAGCGTTTCGATTTCTTGGCGAGGGGATAGTGTGGTAAGGGCTGGCCTTCGGTCGGGGGTGCCGGAATCGCGGTTGAGTCTTTGGAGGACGGTCGCCGCATCGACCTGAAGCCAAACGCAAATGCCGGTTTTCCGAATGATGTCGCGATTGTCGGTTCGCAAAACGGCCCCTCCGCCCAACGAAATCACCGCGGGCGGCCTCCGCGAGGCTTCTCGGAGGGCGTTTTCTTCGAGGTCCCGAAAGGCCGCTTCCCCATCGCGAGCGAACACCTCATGAATCGTCCTGCCGGCCAGTCGTTCGACTTCGTCATCCAGGTCAATGCACAAGCGTCTCAATTTTTTCGCAAGCATTTTCCCTACGGAACTCTTGCCGGACCCGCGATAGCCGGTGAGGTAAATGTGCAAATGCGAGATCTCGGCCGATGGATCGGGCAAGGCCGTTTCCGGCCTCACGTCGGTTTCCCTCCGAGGCGACGGTGTTTTTGGTCGCGACCTTGGTTTGGGGCTCATGAACAGGCCTCCCCTTCCTCCATCGAGCCATGGACTTCTCGGGGGACGTAACGGCCGGGTCGGTCGGGTTGATAATGCTCTTGCAAGACCCGCTCCACCTCCGCTTGGGATGCCACGCGAACCAAGGCTGCCCGAACCTCTTGGTGGTCCGGATGGCTGGCAGAGTATTTGATGCAAAACTTTCGCATCATGATCATGGAACGTTTTTCGCCATAGGTTTCGAGGCAGAGCCGGAAGTGCTCTCTGATCACGTCCGCTTGTTCGCCAAGCGTGGGCGGTTCAGGGAGAGGCTGGCCTCTCCATAAGGCATCGACTTGTCGAAAGATCCAGGGATTGCCAATTGCCCCCCGGGCGATCGTGACGCCATCGACACCGGTTTGCTCGATCATGCGGATGCAATCGTGGGCGGAAAAGAGATCGCCGCTGCCGAAGATCAGTCGGTCGGGGCCGACATGTCTTTTGACCTCCGCCAAAAATTCCCATCGGCTCGGGCCGACGTACCGCTGTTTGACTGTTCTGCCATGAACCGTGATCGCAGCCACGCCCATCGCGAAGGCCCCGTCCAGGATTTCGAAAAAGTTGTCACGGGACTCGGTCGAGTCATCCATCCCGCGGCGCATCTTTAGCGTTACCGGACGATTCGGGGGGACGGCATCGCGGGTTCGCGCAACAATTTCGAGGGCGACTTTGGGTTGCGAAAGGTGGTAGCCACCACGGCATCGGCCGAGTACTTTTTTGACCGGACAGCCGAAATTGATGTCGATCACGTCGAAGCCGGCCGCGGCCAGTCGGGTCGCCCCGGCCGCGAATTGGGTCGGTTCGCTACCCATCAACTGTCCACCAACGGGGTGTTCTTCAGCGGCGATTTCGAGAAAATGCCGGGTCTTGGCGCGGTCCATCAACTGGACCAAAAATTGATCCAGCATCACTTCGCACAAGGCATAGGATGCGCCGTGTCTTCTTGCCAAGACTCGCATGGGGAGATCACTGTAGCCGCTTAGGGCCGCCTGAAAGAATGGGGTGGTAATGCGAACCCCGCCCAAGTTAATCGGCCCTCCCCTTTCTCCCGCCGCATGGCTGTGGGACGATCCGCGAGTTTCGAGTGACGAACCGTTCAATCCGATTTCTCCTCTTACGATCCCGAAATCCCCACAACGACCCTCGACGCCATGCAAACACGCACCGAACCTTTCGGAAAGCTTCCCGACGGACGACAGGCTCACGTTTTCACGTTAACCAACCGTCTCGGACACTCGATCCGATTGACCAACTATGGGGCGATCCTAATGGATGTCAATCTGTCAGACGCTGCAGGACGAGTCGATAATGTCAATTTAGCATTCGACCGGTTGGAGCCCTACCTTGCCAAGCACCCCCATTTCGGGTCGACGATCGGCCGGTTTTGTAACCGGATCGGGTATGGCAGGTTTCGGATTAATGACCAAACCTATCAGGTCACGACGAACTTAGGTAAGCACCACCTCCATGGTGGTGCCATCGGCTTCGACCATTTGTTGTGGGAGGCCGAAACGATCGATGATGATGGATCGGCCACGATCCGTTTCCGGCTGAACAGCCCGAGTGGGCAGGAAGGGTTCCCCGGTACCCTTGAGGCGATTGCCGAATACACCTTTTCGGATGCCGATGAGATCAAAATGGTCTTCAAGGCCACGGCCGACGCCCCGACACACGTCAACCTCTGCAATCACAGCTACTGGAATCTGGGCGGCGTGGGGAGCGGCGACATCCTCCACACCGTTCTTACGATAGACGCTGACCATGTCTTGGATGTCGATGCCGATCTGATCCCGACCGGGCGCATCAACAGCGTTTCGGGGAGCGGCCTGGACTTTCGATCGCCAACGGCGATCGGCGATCGGATCGGTCAATACCAGGCGACCAAGGGCTACGACCACTGCTTCGTCGTGCGAGGCGAACGCGGCACCCTTCGCCGCGCGGCAAAGGCCGAGGATTCCAAGTCGGGGCGGGTGATGGAAGTCTGGACAACCCAGCCTGCCGTTCAACTGTACACAGGGAACCATCTCGCGGGTAACGAACAATCCGGGGGATATGGACGGCATGCCGCCTTCTGTTTAGAAACGCAGCACCACCCTGACGCCCCGAATCATCCCGAGTTTCCGTCGACGCTCTTGCTTCCCGGACAGGTTTTCCAAGAAACTACCCTCCACAAGTTCACGACGCTGGCTATTCCACGGTGACGCGGACCGTTTTCATCCGGTCTCCCTGCTTGATCTTGTCGACCACGTCTTGTCCTTCGATCACTTGCCCGAAGATGCTGTGTTTACCGTCCAGCCAAGGGGTCGGGACATGGGTGATGAAGAATTGGCTCCCGTTGGTATTCGGGCCGGCATTTGCCATCGAAAGCAGCCCGGGTTTATCGTGCTTTAAGTCGGGGTGGAACTCGTCGGCGAATTGATATCCCGGCCCGCCGGTGCCGCGTCCTTGGGGGCAGCCCCCTTGGATCATGAAATCGGCGATCACCCGGTGAAAGCTGAGCCCGTCATAAAACTTCTTATCGCAAAGCGTCTCGAAATTGGCGACCGTCTTAGGGGCCTTGTCGTCAAACAGTTCGATACGAATCAGACCCTTATCGGTGTCAAATGCTGCGACCTTCATCGGTGAATCTCCATCGGTGTCAGGGGCCGGTAGGAGGGAACTGGCCGTTGACCACGACCAAGCCGTTCCCAACGAGACAAAGCAGAGGCGAAGATCCCGCCAGAGTCAACCCGAGCGATCCTTAAAGCGATCAGGGTTGCCTGATGGAAAGGTGGTCGACCGCCGTGGCTCGAGGTTTGAAAGCACCGCTAAGGGACTACTCTGTCGGTTTCTCGATGAAACGCGGTCTTCAAAACGGCGGTCGTACCCCTAACTAAGCCGCGGGGGACGGCTCAGGGAGCTTTTGGGGTGCCTCAGGGGCAGGACCGGGGGCGGGCTTCGATGGCGGCGGTTCCACCTGCGGCGAATTGGGGACTGGGTTCGTCGGTGGCGGTTCCGCTCCCTTCGGTTCCGATAACGGGTCGCTGACGCCCGTCAATGGGATCCGTTCGCCACTTGGCAGCAACAGAACAAATGCCTTGTCGGGCTCCTTCTGCAACAAGACGGGGTCGACGGAAATTTGGGCAGAACCTTTGGAACCGCGGACATCAAAGACCATTTTTCCCGACTCGGCGGGGAGGTTCATTGCCGAAAAACTGAGTTCGACTTCCGAAATCGTTCCGACATGTTCCTCGACCTCGGGTGACTTCGCGACCGCTTGTTTTATTTGAGCCGACATTTGGCCCTGAAATTGACGGAAGCCCCAGTAACCGAAACCGCAGCAAGCGGCCGCACCCAGACAAAAGATCAGCGAAATCGTCCCTAGGATCCACACCAAGGTCCGCGTTCCCGAGGACGGTTGCGGGACTTCGGGACCCATCGGGGCATAGGGGCCGACCTGGTTGGGGGTTTGCCAATCGTTCGATGTTGACACTGTCAGGAACTCCTGTTTGCTTTTGTTGTGCGCCGGCACTCGCCGTCATTCGGGAAGGTCTTGGTCAGATTCAGTGACGATCTTATGAGCTACAAGAAAGCATCGAGCAGCCGGCCCGATGACGGGCCCATTCAGGACGTTTTTCGGCGAATCTCTCTCGGCCCGGTTGCATCGTGTAGGGTTGCCGGAGTGTGTCGAGCCATTCCCTAACGGGGGCGAAGTCGCCTTGTTCAGCGGCGTCGATGGCCAGTTGGGCGAGATAATTCCGGGGGACATAGATCGGGTTCACACGATTCATCATCTCCCTGCGTGACGCCTCGCTCCTGTTCGCGTTTTTGATCCGAGTGGCGTATTCGACCAACCAACGCGCCACGGCGCTGGCGACGCCACCCGTCACCTCCTCTGGCTTGTAAAAAGCCACTGCTAGCGGTTCCGGAACATCCGGATTGGGTGTATCGACTTCGATCGGCTGCCAGGGGTTCGATTCCGTTAGGCCACGAAAAAAGAGGGTCATGTCGGTTTCCGTTTTGCCAAAGATATCGAGCAATCCTCTGACCAGGCCTTCGTCGGTCCTCTCGTCGTACCGGTCCAGTCCGAGTTTGTTTGCCATCATGTGTCGCCAGCCTGCCTCAAATGTTTCGGAATAGCGATGCAGGCTTTCTTGAAGCGGTTCGATATCCTTCATCAATGGCGCGACCGCGTTGGCCAGGCGAATCAAATTCCAGAGGGCGATCTGAGGTTGGTTTCCGAAACAGTAGCGACGCCCATGGGAGTCTGTCGTATTCGGTGTCCAATCCGCATCGTACCCTTCGAGCCAGCCGTAGGGGCCATAGTCGATTGTCAGCCCGAGGATCGACATGTTATCGGTGTTCATGACCCCATGCACGAAACCAACCCGCATCCAATGGACCATTAGCTTCGCGGTCCGCTGGCAAACCTCATCGAACCAACGGCAGTAAAGGTCGGTTTGCGATTCCTGGTCTTCGGTCGATATGAGTTCCGGAAAGTCCGTCCGGATGGTGTAATCGACGAGGGTCCGAAGCGTGTCGATGTCGCCTCGGGAAGCGAAGATCTCGAAGTTGCCAAAACGTACGAAGGAGGGAGCGACGCGGCAAACGACCGCCCCCGGTTCGGGGCGAGGGTTTCCATCGTAAAACATGTCTCGCAGCACCGGTTCCCCGGTAATCACCAACGAAAGGGCACGGGTCGTCGGGACACCGAGGTGGTGCATCGCTTCGCTGCAAATGAATTCGCGAAGGGAAGATCGAAGGACGGCCAGTCCGTCTGCTGTCCTGGAATAGGGTGTCGGCCCGGCACCCTTGAGTTGCAGTACCCAGCGACGGCCTTCGTCGTTTATCACTTCTCCTAAATTGATCGCCCGGCCATCCCCGAGTTGTCCGGCCCAATTTCCGAATTGATGTCCCCCGTAACACATCGCGAAGGGGTCCATGCCCGGGATCAGCCTGTTGCCCGCAAAGACTTCGGCGAAAACTGCTTCGTCACTGGTGGGTCGTTCGATCCCGAGTTCCTGACACATCTCACGAGAGTAGGCCACCAGCCTCGGAGAACGTACCGGGGTTGGGGCCACTCGCGAATAGCAGGCCCGCGGGACTTGGCGGCGGAAATTGCGCTGCTCAGGATCACCGGGCAAGTCACGAATGAATGCGTTGTCGAACCGCAATCGAAACGGAGGGTCGCTTGGCTGAGTCATCTCAATTGCGGAAAACGTTGTGGTTCATGGGGCAATCGAAGGAGGGGCCATCATGTTGACTGGTCCGATGCCGAGTCCCAGTCCTGGGGCGCTGGTGATCGCGTCGGTGACAAATCGCTTGGCGCCACGGGCGGCGGGTTCAGGCGTTTGTCCGAGTGCGATCCTGGCCGTTAACGCGGCCGAGAAAACACAACCTGAACCGTGGGTCGAACGTGTTTTGACCCTCTCGTAGTCGAGCCATACAGAAAGATCCGCCGACCAAAGCAAATCGATCGATCGGCCATCGATCTCTCCCCCCTTCATCAGGACGTGTTTGGGTCCCAGTCCCGCTATCGCTGCCGCGGCGGCGAGCATCGATGCCTGAGAGCGGATTTCGATCCCGGACAATGCTTCGGCTTCATACCGGTTCGGGGTGACGATCCAGGCCCGAGGAAGCAATTCGGAGATCAGCGTTTCGACCGCATCTTTTTGGATTAAGGCTTGGCCGTGCTTGCTGATCATCACCGGGTCGACCACCAGGGGAAACGAAAATTTGCGCGCCTGTCGTGCGACGGCGCGAATCGTTTGGCTATTGCCGAGCGCCCCGGTTTTGGCTGCAGATGGGGGCATGTCTTCGAGGATTGCCTCCAACTGTGCCTCTATGAAACTCGGCTCGATCGGCGCGACGTCGATTACCCTCTGCGTGTTTTGCACCGTAAGCAAGGTCACGACGCTTTGGCCGTAAACGCCGTGTTGCTGAAAGGTTTTAAGATCGGCTTGAAGTCCAGCGCCGCCAGAGGGGTCCGAGCCCGCAATCGTTAAGGCAACTCTCATGGCGTGTCGACCCGTTGGGTCATGTCGACCGGTGCTTCTGGATTGGTGGGAGTCATCGGTTTGTGAGCGTTTCCAAGCCCTTTCGTCTCGGCGAGCAACCTGTCGAGCATCGGCATTACCAACGTTCGGTAAACGGCGTCACCCAGGGGCGAGCGTTTAATCATTTGCATCGTATCGTAAGCTACCTTTCCCTGCTCGGGATCGATCTCGATTTCCATCGTGCGTCCTTCCCTGTCGATCATTACGCAGCGATAGGCCTCTTTTCCGTCCGCCCTGTTGACCCGAACGATGTCTTGGAATTGCGCTGTGTCATGGTCGAAAGATCCCCTGAGCGGCCCCCCAACCGGGTTGCTCGCGCGCGGCTCCAACCCGAGAGTGTCGCGGACTTTGGCGCCGATCTGTTCGACAGATTCTTCTGACGCGATCTGTTCCAACCGGCTCAAATTCCTTTCCAGTTCAGTGAGTTTTTTTGATTGGCTGGCACGTCCCGCCGTGTCGATCGCGGCTTCGATCGCTTCTTGTACTTGCTCTCCGGCAACCGTTGATCCGTCGGGCGTTGTCGGCACAGGCCTCGGGGGAGAATTCTGTTCGGTAGGTTCTACCTCTGACCGAGGTGGGGTGGTTGATTCGTTTTTCTCAGACAGTTCCGCCGATGGCGAAAATCCCTCGGGGGCCTTAAGCTTCGCTCTGTTTTGGTCCGGTTGTGCCGAACCTGAGCCACCCACTTGGCGGGAAGCGTCCGGGAGGTAAATCGCGAGCAAGGCACTCGCAAGGACGATATGCGTAACGATCGAGATCGCGATTGCTAAACGCATCCCAGAAACCCTCAAGGTGGAGGTTGGGGTCGGATCGTCCGGGATGGTTTCGGGTTGGGAGGGGATTTCGATATCGGGTTCGGTCATGATTGCCAGAATAAAGTCGATGGGACGCAAACCCGCGTCGGAACGGGAAAGGCGACACGAAACCAACCCCCGGCTTATCAAACGCCGCGGTTAATGTCATGCCCAAGGATAGTCGCGTCGGGTTGCCGGTGCCGACGCGCGTCCTATCGCATCCGAGTTATATTCTACTGGCCCCGCAACCTTTCGATGAATGGACAACGCGGGATGCCACCTGACGTTTGCGCCAAGCGGCGGGAATGTGGTTCATTACTCAAGCCAAGAGGATTTTCATGTCATTGGGCCAAGTCCTGATCGTGATCGGTGACGCTACCGAGACGCTCGACACGATGTACCCTTATTACCGATTGCAAGAGGCTGGTTTCCAACCGATCGTTGCGGCACCGGAAAAGCGGCTTTATCAGTTGGTGATGCACGAGGTGAAACCCGGTTGGACGATCACGAAGGAATGGGAGGGCTACACCTTGCAGGCGGATATCGCTTTCCGAGACATCCGCCCGGAAGACTATGCTGGTATCTTATTCTCCGGCGGACGAGCACCGGAATACATCCGGTACGATCAAGATCTTGTCCGTGCGACGCGTTATTTCTTTGACGCCAATAAACCGGTGGCAAGCGTTTGCCACGGCGTCGAAATCCCCGCCTACGCCGGGTGCGTTCGTGGCCGAAAAATGGCTACCGTTCCGAAATGTCGCTTTGATCTCGAGGTTTGCGGCGGCATCTTTGTCGATGCCCCCTGCGTCATCGATGGTAACCTAGTCAGTGGCCGCACGTTTCACGACAACGGGC
>JBEIRZ010000313.1:0-5465 GCA_040375695.1 Planctomycetaceae bacterium | reverse complement strand
GCGGGGAGGGTCCGCCGGAGTGAGGTTTCGTTTGGGGGTCGGGGATGATGAGCGGCGATGATTTTTTTGTTTTTGGGCGGCGTGAGTTCATCGCCGGGGTGGCGGGGGTTGGCGGTGCGGCGTCGGCGATCGCGGGCGATGCGGCGCGGGGGGAGGCTGCGGAGACTGGGGAGCGAAACGAGCCGGAAACGTTGATCGTCGCGGCTTGCCAATTGTTGACGGGGCGTGATTTGGTCAAGAACACGTCGCGGATCATCGAGCGGATCGAAGGGGCGAAGGGGAAGGGGGTCGATGTGGTGCTCTTTCCCGAAGCGAGCCTGTGCGGGTACGTCAGCGACCGGGAGCATTACGAGGCGCTTGGGCAAGAGCGGATCGCGGCGGCGGAAAGGGAAGTGATCGAGGCTTCGGAGCGGCACGACATCGCCGTGATCGTCGGGACGGCGGATTGGGCGGGTGGCAAGTTATTCAACAGCCAGTTGGTGATCGACAAAGGGGGGCGGGTGAAAGGGCGTTATTCGAAAACGTTCCTTGCCGAGTCATGGCCGACGAACGGGCGGAAGTTGCCGGTGTATGAGGTGGCGGGGGTGTTGTCCTGTTTCATCATTTGTCATGACGTGCGGTATCCGGAGCTGGTCCGATTGCCGGCGATGGCAGGGGCAAAGGTCTGTTATTTCAGCAGTCACGAGTCGGGATTGAAACACCCGCACAAGCTATCGGCTTATCGCGCGATGCCGATCTCGCGGGCGACGGAGAACGGTATTTTTCTGGTGATGGCGAACGCCCCGTGGGACGCGGCCAACGAGATCGGTTCGCACGGCAACAGCAAGGTGATCCACCCCGACGGGAATGTGTTGCAAGAGGCCGATCATCATGCCGAGACGCTGGTCGTGCAATCGATCCGGATCGAAGAGGCGACGCGTTCGATCGCGCGGCGATGCGAAAGTGACCCGACGCTGCTACGCGATTGGTTCGAGCGCGGGGTAGGGCTGGTTGTGAAGGATGAAGGATGAAGGATGAGGGATGAAGGTTGAAGGATGAGGGATGAAGGACGACCAAAGGTTGGACGCGGTTGATCGCTACTTCTTTTGCTGCTTCTTTTGCTGCTTCTCCATCGATTCGAACATCTGTCGGCGTCTCCTTTCATCCTCGTCCTCGCTGTCGTACAGAAAGAGACAGGCGATCCCCATGGCACAAACCGTAATTACTTCGCCGACGACAAGGGCGCCATCGACAATGGTCTTGCGGACCTTCATCACCGTCGTTGGTGGCGGGGTTTGGATGTTTTCGACCGTCGGAGGGGCGTCGGGATCGGTGGAGCGGATGACATTGCCGTTATCGTCGAATCGCAAGGGCTTATCGTGGGAGGCTTGGTCGACCGGCGACGAGGGGGACTCATACACCGGAATCGGTTCGGCGGGCTTGTCCTTACGGAAGTGTTGGCAACCGGTCGGCAAACAGGCGAGCTTGACCGCCATGAAGGCGACCAGCAGACGATACCGTCGATGATCGGTGCGATTCATAGAAGACCCTGGATGACAACGCCCCCGCGCAGAACGCTCGGTAATGACTCCGATCGATCGGCGTCAATAGGGATTTTTTTCGGCGTTTTTCAGAGGGCGGCTACAGGGCTACGGTGAACGCTCAGGCCCATTGAAGCTAGCAATTTACCGAAGGCAGACGTGGGATAGGCTTCCAGCCTGTCTGGTTTTTCAATTCTATTGCTGGCGCCGTGGTAAAGCTCCGATCGAAGGCGCATGCACGACAGGCTGGAAGCCTATCCCACGCTGGCAGGAAGCCTATCCCACGCTGGCTGAAAGCCAATCACGGGACGGAAGGCGATCGCAGGTACCACGGCGGGACGCTTACGGTTTCGCCGGTTCGGGGTTCGGCTGTGGGGGATTCGCGTCGGCTGGTTTTGCTTCGGCCGGCTTTGCGTCAACTGGGGCGGGGGCCGGGGTGGGCGGGGCGACTTCGCCGTTTCCTTCGACGGGGAAGGGGGTGGGGTGGGCTAGGCCGCGATCGATGATCCAGATGTTTCGGAAGCGGACGGGGTCGGAGTGGTTTTGGAGTTTGATCGGGAGGAGGTTCGGTTCTTCGATTTGGCCGGCGCCGGTCTTATCGGGGAGTTCGACATCGTTTTGGACGACGGTGCCGTTGAGCCAAGTGGTGATGCGGGCGTTGCGAAGTTTTTTGCCGTCGGCGCCCCAGCGAGGGGCGGTGAATCGGATGTCATAGGTCTGCCAGGTGAGCGGCGGCAGTGACATGTTGAGATCTGGGGCGCGGAAGCGGTAGAGCGAACCGGCGCCGTTGAAGACGGGGAGGTCACCGAACGAATCGAGGATCTGGCACTCGTAGCGGCTTTGCAGGTAGACGCCGCTGTTGCCGCGTCCTTGATCGCGGGCGCCGGGCATGTACGGGAGTCGGTATTCGAGGTGCAGGTCAAAGTCTTGGAACATCGGCTTGATCGTCGCCCCTTCCATCAGGAGCATATCGGGGGAGAGTTTGCCGTCGAGGAATTGGTCGACACCGGAGCCGTCGAAGAGGACGATCGCTTCGGCGGGGGGCTTGGCACCGAGGGTCGGGCTGCGGCGGACGATCCGTTCGAGCCTACCGAGCTTTTCGCCGCCGCGGCCGATGATTAGGCAATGGTCGGCTTGGGCGAGGACGGCCCAGGGGGCGCCGGAGAGGACGAGGAGGTCATTGGCCAGCATCCCGATCAGCCGGGTCGGCCCGCCTTGGTGGTCTTTTTGTCCGGGGAGGCCGCCGTTGTAGGAAATCGCCTCGAAGCGGTTTTCGCCGAGGGGGCGGATCTGAAGCCCGATCGTCTGGTACTGGTTTTCGGCGACGGTGATGGGGCCGGCGAATTCGCCCATCAGGAGATAGTTCGGGTCGTCGCTGGGGGGTTCCAAATGGACCGGCCCACGGTCGTTTTTCTTCGGTTCGGGGGCCTTTTCGGCCTCCTGGGCGAATGCCGACGCGGAAACGATCGCGGCCCAAAGGGTCGCCGCGGCGAGGATCGGGGTGAAACGGGAAGGCATATTCGCGGGGCCTTTGGGATGGGCGGGTGAAGGAGGGCGATTAGAATAGGCGTTGGCTGGCAAAATACGTCAAGAATCGCATTCGATTCGGGCCGGATGACGATCCCGAGCGGTCTCGGGCTTTTTCCGGCGTTTTTTGTCCGCATTCGAAGTTGACCAAGCGGTCGACTAACGGTCCATTTGTAGTGTAATTGGGGCCGCTTCAGTTTACAGGGTGAAACGCACAGGTAGGGTAGTTTGGCGATGGGGTTAAGCGATCATTATCGGAACCTTCGGCGTGGGATTTCGTTCGAACTCTTTCCGCCCAAGAATGCGGAGGGGATGGCATCGCTCGAGAAGACGGTCGAGCGGTTGTTGAAATTTGAACCCGATTTTTTCACCTGCACCTATGGGGCGGGGGGTTCGAGCCAGGCGGCGACGCTGGATGTTGTCGCGATGGTGCGGCGGATCGCCGATGTTCCTGTCGCGACGCACCTGACCTGCGTCGGGTCGACCGTCGAGGAGCTCAAGGCTTACCTGCAGCGGGCCTCGCAAGCGGGTGCCGATTACATTGTGGCGCTGCGTGGGGACCCGCCCAAGGGGACGACCGAATTCCAGCAAGTCGAAGGGGGATTGCGATACGCCAATGAGCTGGTCGCGATGATCCGCGAAAATTTTGGTGATCGGTTCGGCATCGCCGTCGCCGGGTATCCCGAGGTGCATCAGGAAGCGGTGAGTGCCCAGGACGACCTCGAAAATTTGAAGCGCAAGGTCGATGCGGGGGCGGACGTGATCGTCACGCAGCTCTTTTACGACAACGCCGACTTCTATCGCTTCCGCGACGATTGTGACGCGATCGGGATTACGATCCCGATCATCCCGGGGATCTTGCCGGTGACGAATTTTAAACAGATCGAACGGATCGCCAAGCTTTGCAAGGCCTCGATCCCCAAGGGGTTCGCGGAGGAGTTGAATCGGAGCGAATCGCCGGAGTGGCAATTCAAGGTCGGGGTCGAACATGCCCGCGCGCAAACGGTCGACCTGCTCGAAAACGGCGTCCCTGGGATCCACTACTATGTGTTGAACCAGAGCGGTGCGGCCGAAGAGCTGCTTGATGGCTTGGAACTGGCCAGCGCCGTCGCCTGATCGGTGCGGACCATCTCTTTGGTGGGCGATCGGGTCGCCTGCCGGGCGAGGGGTCGGCGTCGTTGCTAACGATCGGCGGTGTGTCCGGCGTTTTCTGGATCGCCGGGCCGGCGGTGTGTGCCGATCGCGACTAGGGGGCCGGCGCGGGGTTTGTTGGTGTCTGCCCTGCTTCGAGCGGAACTTTCAGCGAGGGCTTGTCTTTGCCGAGGACGAAGGAGGTCGTCTTGGGTCCGCTGCGGAGGGTCACGACGTGGTTCAGATCGGGCTCGATTTCGAGCAGGGTTCGGATCGTCAGCGAGACCGATGTCGGAGGCGGGGCTAATTCATCGGCGAGGACCAATTCGACATAGGCCCAGGTCGTCAATCGTTTCCGTTCCCAACCGACCCAGCGGAAGCGGTGGCGGGGGATTTCGGATTGGTCGAGCCGGATCGTTTGACGGAGGTATTCGCCGATCCGCTTGGCCGCTTCGTCATCGCTGATCCGTTCGATCGCGATCGCTTCGGGATAGCGTTTGCGGAGGGCCGCTTCGAGGTCGGCGTGATCGATCCGCATCGCCAATTCCAAAGTCCGGCCATCCGGTCCGGCTTCGAGCTCGACCCGCGTCGAATGCCCCGGGTGAAGGAGCAACAGGGCGGTCCAGAAGAGGGCGGATGGGAGGAGCATCAGAGATCGGGGTTTTAAAGTGATTGCATCGCGGCAAGCAACCACTCTTGCCCCGCGGGGATTTTAAAAACGGGGTCAGACCGGCGTGCGGACCGGGTCGGAAGGCTTGGTTTGGCGATCTTCACGAGGTCCTTTTTTCTGCCCCTTCTTTTTGACCTTCGGCTTCATCGGTTTGCCGTTGGGCTTGGTGCGTGGCGGATCGGTGATTGAAGGTTCGGGCTTTTGGTCATCGGAAGGGTTGCTCTTCAGGTTTTGCGACTTGGGATCGTCCTTCATGTCAGCGTCATCCTTTGAATCATCCTTCGTCGCATCGTCCTTCTTGGCATCGTCCTTGTTGTCATCGTCCTTGTTGTCATCATCCTTCTCGGGATCGTCCTTCTTCGCATCATCCTTCTTGGGATCATCCTTCTTCGCAACATACTTCTTGTCACCGTCCTACCAGCGCTCGGCCGGCTTCGAGCCATCTTTCTTTAGGTCGTCGCCCTTAGCTTGATCCGATTTAGCTGCATCCGCTTTATCCCCATTGGCTTTGGGGTCGGTCTTGTCGGCATCGGATTTCGATTTGGCCTCATCGGCCGCTTTTTTCTCTTGGGCTTGGCGCTGTTTCTCGGCCGTTTCGCGGGCCTTCCGCATCGGGT
>JBEIRZ010000007.1:0-39177 GCA_040375695.1 Planctomycetaceae bacterium | reverse complement strand
GGAACGTTCGATGGGCCGGTTGTCAGTCCGACGAAATTCAACCCGACCAAATCGGTCGCCGACGATATGTACGTACCGATCTGGCCAGTTACCACACCGAACGGGTTCGCGACGGCATAAAGGCCGCCGCCGCTGGAAACGGCATACAGCGTCGAGCCGATCATCGTGATGCCGGTGACATCGCCCCCGGGTGGCACCCCGGCAACCGTAAAGTTCGGGGCGATCGTCCCATTCGACGCGTTCATCACCGCGTTTTCGAATACCAACGTGTCGCCGCTGACCGTGACGCGAATCCCCGCCGCGGCCAGGGTCGGGTTGCTGTTCACGACTTGGCTGATCCGCAGCGCGACCGTCTCGGCATTGTCGCTGACCAAGTACCGTACCGCGATGTTTCCGCTCGTTACCCCGCCTGTACCGACCTGGGTGGCAACCCCGATCGCAGTCAGGTTCGATACGTTCAACGCCGTCACGTCACGCCAGTTGACCCGATTTCCCCCCACGGCGCCGCCCGTCGCTGTCGCGATCGCTTCCGCCAACTCAGCACCGGTGAAGTCCTCGCGGATCGGAACCAGGATCGCGGTCGGATCGGTTGACCCATAAGCCCCCGATACCGATAGGCCGGCACCCGAAACGACCGGAGCCACGGTGGTCGAATCGCCGGTCAGGTCGACGCGCCCTTGTCCCGGCGTGACCCGACCGCTCACCGACATCCCCGCGCGATTAACCGCCGCAGCCAGTCGGCCGGCTAAGGCGCTACTCGAGATGCCCGGAATGAAGTCAACGCTCACCGCGCTGGGGTTCAGCAGCGAGCCGTTGGAATTGAATTCGAAGACCTTGGAAGCGCCGGTCGCGTCAGTGATTTGAACCGTCGCCCCGTCGACGACGCGAGTCGCGTCGATCACGATCACGGGTCCTGATTCGAGTTCGTAAAGCTTGGTCCCGGAAGCGGTTGTGACCGTGAACCGGACCGGGCTTCCGCCAAAGTCCTCGCGGGCAAACGAACCCGTTTGCGGGCTGGTCGTGAATTGCAGCATCGGCCCCGAATCGAGTTCCAAGCGAAACTGTTGCACGCCGCTTTGCAGCGTCAGCACGTTGCCGTCCTGGATCAGCGGCGTGGTCGCGCCATTGGGCTCGACCCGGACCGCTGCCGGGACGACGAGTTGGTTGCTGATCGGAGGACGGTTCGAACCGTCCGGGTTCTGACCCGGTCCGGTTTCGATGTAGCCACGTTCACGGATTTGGGTTCCGGCGCCGGCGGCGCGTCCGTCACCCGTGCGGTCACCCGCGGGCGAACTCGTGAAGGCACCGGTCTGTGCGTCGAAGAGATAAAGGATGTTTCGATAATAAAGGTTATTGAATCCGAACTGGGGGTATTGGAACGACCGATTGCCGATCGCGAATCCTTGGAAGTTATTCGCGAACGTGATCCCGCGAATGTTGAAACCGTCGTCGCTGTCCTGGAGGTTAAACGGAGGTGCCCCGGCCTGTCCGGCGTTCGGGTTGGGGATCAGGTGGAAGGTCTGCAGCCCGGTTGTCCCGAGTTGGGTCAAGGAGGCATCTTCCGAGCTGATCCGGTAGTAATTGTAGGACGCGTCGGCATCGGTCGCCGCGGCGTTCGATCGATTGATACTGTAGGCGAACAGTTCGCCATTGGGCCGGAATGCCAAGTCCTGGAAGAGCACCTGTGGGTTGCCCAACGCCCCGTATCCCTGACCGGTGAATGGGTTGACCATCCGGACCGTCCCGTCCGATGCCATCGTGTACATGACCGTATCGGTCAGGCCCAGCGGAACCGCCGCGGTCAGCGGGTCGAAGAGTTGCGAAATGACGGGTCGAACGGCACCGCTGATGGCGACATCCCCGATCCGATCTTCCACGATCCTCACGACCGAATCGAGCGGTTCGAAACGGAGCAGAGGATTGCTGGACGTTGCCAATGCGTACTGATCGAGCTGTGCCGGGATTTGGCTCTGGTTCGCGATCGCTACGAAGTATTGGCCTTCGGGCAATTCCGAAACCCCGATGAAGGGGTCAAGCGTCCCGGCCGATCCGCGGGTCAGGTCGGCGTTATCGGTCCCCGCCACGCCCCTCGGTTGATCGTCGGCGATGTTGCTGTCAGACCCCCGTAGCACCAGTTGGCCCGCGGCGTTGAAGACGTAAATCGCCAGGTCACCTCGGGCGAATCCGTCGGCGTAGTCAACGTCAAAAATCGTCGCCAAGAAGAGGCTGGCGTCATCGCGAGTCAAATTCTGGTATTGCACGTCGAACCGATACCAATCGACGTCGGCGGCGCCGCTGATCGACCCCGCGATCGACTTCGACAGACGGTTGCTGCTCAGAGGGCCGACAACGGCCGATGCAGTCTGATTGATCCCGATTTCGAAAAGGCCCATCGGCTGGGCGTTGGCCAATGTGTCATTAGCGCCGGTCGTCTCAGCCAAATCTCCTACCAAAGGCCCGTTGATCGGCCCGCCGACGATCTGAATGCCGTTGATGGCGTAGCGAATGTCGGCATGGCGGACTTGCGTCCCGGGCGACTCGTCGGCTTCACGGATCCGAATTTGCAATTGGTAGTCACCGGACGTCAGGCCGCCGCGGACCAGTGACGGGTTGAGCAGCGTCGCCGCGTCACCCGTCGCGGAGTTACTGCTTCGAACGCGAACGTGATAGAGGTTCCTTTGGCCCGGCAACCCTGGCAGGATGACCCGCATGCCCGGGTCCTTGGAGTTCACCGAGAAATCGTCTTGATAGGCCGAATCGCGAGCACCGGGGGCGACCGGAAGGACGTTCAGGCTGCGGGCCGCGGACGGGTCGAAGGAGGCCCCAGTGGGTACTAGCCGATTCGTCGTCCCCTTCGATTCCGTCAACGAGCTGTCCGAGAGGACGAGGGTTTGGCCGTTCCCATCGATCAATTCGATCACCAGGTCGAGGCCCAATGAAGTCCGGTCGATATCGAGCCAAACCTGCTTCCCCGATTCGCCGATGAAAGAGTAGACATCGACATCGTCACGGGTCAGGATCGTGCCGTCGACGACCAATCCGAGGCGACGGTTTTCGTCACCCGACTGCTCTTCGGGTGCCAGTTCTCCTAGGAATTGCGACTCGCTCGGTACGGAGTTCGCGTCGGAACGCGACTTCGTACGCGACTCGATTTCGGTTGAGACTGCGACGTTGCGGTCCCCTGCCGCTTCCCGGATCACCACACCGTTCCAAGTGCCGGGGCGAGCCCCACCGGTATTCGGGTTTTCGGCGAGTAATTCCAAGAAGCTCGTGACTCGGGCGCGACTCGCCGTCGATTGCGTATTCCATGCGAAGGCTGTCGTCACGTCGCCGGGCCCGTAAACCGTCCCTAAAGAGAAATCGGTCTGCGCCGGAAGGCTGGTCAGGTTGATGTCTCCGGCGATCGAGAACGTCTGGGTCCCGGCCGCAACTCGACCCTGGAGCACCGGGAAGAGGTCCGCGGCCCAACCGGTGTAAATCGCGCCAGTTAAGTTGAACCCGTCAGGGTTGTAGAAACCGCCGTGGGCAAACCCGATCCGATCGACGTTGCTGACGGTGAAGGCGCGGAAATCATCCTGGCCGGGCGTACCGGTCGTGTAGAGGATATTATCGAATAGCGGCGGTACGTCTTCGTCCAAGTAGCTTACGATACGAATATCCCCGAGCGTTGCGGTCCCTTGTGCGATCAGTTCGACGCTCGAAAAGAGTTTCGCGACACCATCCACCAAGTAGCTGGTCGCGATCCAGTCGATCGTACCGTTCGGCCCTGCGAACGTCCCCCTGCTCTCGACGGTATCGTCGGCGATCAATGTCGGCTGCTGGGTGATCGTCGCCGAAGCGAGCAGCGTCGCCCCCGCCGCCGTGATCAAGTAGGTCGCGTGACGGAAAACGTAATCCTGGGCGACCAAGACGTTGGTGTTGTTGCGGACGGTCACGCCACTGGTCAGGACCTCATTCCCCAACCCGACCGTTGCCTCGAAGAAGCCGGGGACCCCGCGGGGGACGTCATTGTCGATCAGCGTGCCGTTATTGACTTCCGGTCCTGTTGGCAACAAACCGGCGACGTTTTCCGAATTGTTCGTGTTCGTCTGCGGTAGGCCGGAGGGGGTAAAACCGGCACCGATCGTCTGGTCTTCTAGCGAGGTGAGTACGACCGGGAAATCGGCATGTCCGACGACCTGCAGCGTCCCACCCATGCGGTCGGCGATGTCGACAAATTCGTTTGCCGCGGTGTCGAGCGTACCCCCGGCAACAATACCGGCAGTCTTGGCGGGTATTGCGGGTGTCGTGGCGGTCGCGGGGACCGGCGCGGTGTTGCCGAATTTGACTACCAACGAACCCCGCGCGTCGCTGGCCAGTCGCAAGCCGCCGTAGACGTGTTGGTTGGGGATTTCGATGCTGTCTCGGACGACGTGAACGATATCGACGTCGTCCCAGACGACTTCGGTGGCTACCTGTCCGCCCCGGATTTCCATCCCATTGATGTCGTTGTTGTCCAACCGATTGCCGGAGACGAGTGGCCCCGCGTTTCCGGTCGAAATGACGGCGTCGAGTTGACCGGTCGCCCGGCCGGGGTCGGATTTCCCTTCCCAGACCAAACTGTTCACATCAAAGGTAATCGCTGCGCCTTCTCCCTCGATGAAATCGTTGTTCACGATCACCGGTTGCGAGCCACGGACGAAGACGGTGCCCCCCGCGTTTTGCCCCCGGCCGGCCCGATCGAGCTGATTGCCGTCGATGAACCCACGCCCGTCCGCGTTAAGTTCGAGTCGGCTGTTGGCCAACCGCAGTTCGCCCTGATGGACTTCGATCGGGTTGAACGACGCGAAGCCACCAGGGATTCGGGTCGCCCCACCGCCACCCGCGATCACGGCATGGTCGATTGAGGCCGAAGAGGAATGGCCGACGTAAATGCCACCCCAATCGCCCGGCGCGATGTCGGTGGTAGCGCTCACGCTGTTGGTGTCGAACGTGCCGCCTGCGCCATACCGTCGATCTTCGAGGCTCGATAGGACGACCGGGTCGTTCGACGTCCCCTCGGCGATCAGGTCGGCGCCAAAGGTGACATCGATCCGTGACCCGCCCAGCTTGACTACAGTCCCCGGCGAAACCGCGAGCCGCGCGTCGGTACGCGCAGTAACCCGGAGGGTCTGGGCAGGCATGTCCGCCGTCCCAGCTGCGGCCCGGTCCAAGTAGGTAGTCGCGGTGGCATTGAGCGTTGCGACCAAGCGGAATGTCCCCGGCTGTCCATTGGCATCGAGGGTCGCCCTGTAAAGTTTTCGACCGGTAAAGCCGCTGCCCACGGGGGTCGTCGGCAGCTCGCTCAGCCGGATCTCGCCAACCTGATTGAGCCTTACCGGTAGCGTCGTCGTGCTCGCGAGGCTCTCCGAGCTCGGAGAGCTGAAAGCGATCCGATAGACGTATCGCCCGACCGGGACTTCACCCGAGCCGGGATTGGCCGTGACCTGAACACCCAGTGCCGACGGGGCTTGGGCCGGGGCCAAGGCCCCGCCTGGGGTTCCTTGAACGACGAGGTTTTCGGTCAAAACGTGAACGATGTCGGAGTCGTCGAATCCCGCGGCAGTTGTCAGCGGTTGGAGGACGTCACCCGTCCGGGTCGTCACCCGGACGAAAATCCCGTTGATCGAATTCCCGACGATTCGGTTCCCGTCCAGGTCGGGTCCGACGCGTCTCACGGCAGGTGTAAAGGGCGATGTCCCTTGGAAGACGGATTCGTCGAACCGCGTTTCGCGGAAGGTGTCCGGGGTGGCCGACATTGCGGCGTCGGCGCTCTTGGTGATCATGCTGTTCAACACCGTGGCGCGGGTCAGCGCCATGTCGACAGGCGAGACGGCGACCGATCGCCCATCGACTCGGACTTGGCCTCCCCCGTAGCGGAGGTCGGCGAACTGGATGTGGTTGAGGAAAACCCCTTCGCTTTCGCGATTGCGTCGCGAATTATCCGCGAAATCGATGTCGCTTCGCAGGTCGATCCCACCCCAATCGCCGGGCCGCGGCGTCGGGAAGATGCCGGTCGTGGTGCCATTGCCGATAGTACGATCGTTGACGCTGGTGATCACGACGCTGCCGGGGATCAGTTCCCCAAACTCGTCCCGCGCCACCAATCCGTTCGAACCGATCAGCACCGGGGTGCCCAGGATTTGGATCGCCGAGTCGCTCCGGTCGACTGAGGGGGTGGTGCTGCCGACACCGATGCGGGCCTGCCGCATCTTGATGACGACGCCCGCATCGATGACGAGCCTGACCCCCTTGGGAAGATCGAGCGACGTGCCGTCGGCAAGTGCCGAGCCGGTCGAGCTGAACCCGATCTGATAACTGAAGTTGTCGAGTCCGGTTTCGATCCGCCCATCGGCACCGCCGTTGGCGATCACGCGAATCGTCTGTCCGGCGGTCGCTACGGCGATCGCGGCGTTCAAGTTGCGGAACGGTTGTGCCACCGTCCCGTTGCCCTGGGTCGTCGCCGCCTTGTCGACGTACAGCGTATTGCTCTGGTCGGCCGGCACGAACCAGAAATTGAAGACACCTCCGGGGACGCCATCCAAATCGCCATCAAGCGATTTACCGCTGGCGTCAGTGATCGACTGCGAGGGCTTGGCCTGCGTGGTGAGCCGCAGTTCATACGACCCCTCGCTGAGGCCGCCCAAGCCGCTACCCGAGATATTCGGGTCATAGGAATCGTTCCCCGAGGCGCTGACCCCCACGACGTAATTGCCGGCCTGAAGGTCGAGTTCGATCAGGGAATCGTTGCTGAAGTAATCGTCATTTTGTGCGAGCTCGACGAAGGACCCCGTCTGAGGATCTTCACGATAGAGCCTTAGCCTCGTGTCGAGCAGGCTGGCCGAAGAGAGTCGCTCGGCGAAAGTCTGGATCGCGACCTTCGAAGGCATCGTTAATCGGAACCGATAAAGATCGATGTCCGTGCTGTCAGGCCGGTAAAGGTACTGGCCGTTAACAATATCGGCGACGCTCGGGAACGTCGGCTCATTGTTGGTGCCGGGGTTGAAGATCGAATTGCTGCTCTGCGTTACAGGTTGCGGCAGGTGATCGGCGAAGCCGTACCCCATCACCTGGCCGATCGCGAGCATCGCGCCACGGAAGAATTCTCCGCCGAATTGGTCATCGATCGACTGCTGGAAGTCCTGGAAGTCCATCACCACTAGGTCTTCGACCCCGTTGCCGGTTTGGTCTGCCGTCGCGACGGCCAACCCTCCCGGTCCGCTCGTCGTCAACGGGTTGGCCCCATACAGGTCGCCGACCGCGATCGAGAAGAACGCGTCCTGGGTCGGACCGCCCGTCACTTCGACGAACTGGATCCCGAGGTATTGGCTAAAGAGCGACATCACCTCGCGGACGCGTTGTTTTTGCTGCTCGGTGATAAGGTTGAAGTACGTCTTCAGCGTATCGTTGCCGCCGACGTTGGGGTCGTCCCCTTTGAAAGTCGATGGGAAGTTGTATTGGAAGACGCTGATCCCGTTGACACTGTCGGCACCTTGTCGCAAAAAGTCGAGCGGAACCGGGCGATCGAGTCGAGACGGATCTTCCGGGCGAATTTGGCGAACGCCTTGCGCGTCCGGACCGCCAGGGAATTGCAATGCGTAATCGGTCGTGTTGCGAACCGCCCCTTCGAGCCGGACCGCGTTCACGCCACTGGGGTCGATCGCCGTCAGATTCCCTAAGGCGTAGGCCTGCGTGAACGAATCGCCCGGTTCCGACTGCACGGCGATCGTCGTGGGGGCTGCCGAAGGGACGGTTTGTGAATCACCGATCCTTAAACGGGCCGCCCCGGTGAGGAATCCGCCGCCCAAGGGGTCGGGCATCCGCGACAACGGCCCGGGATAAATCAGCCTAGCGATGTTCGACGCCTGGTCATAAGCGACGCTGGTCGGATAGATCACGACATCGTCGCGGGTCGTGACGGTGTCACGGCCGTAAACGAGCTGATAGAAATTCTTGTTCGCGACGGTCGTCAGATCCATCCGCTCATTGAAATGGACCTCGATCACGCCGACCTCTGGATTGAGCGAACCATTGGCCGCCCGCCGGATCGGCTCGGGAACGACCGCGAGCACTTTCGGGCCGAGGTTGATCCGGAACTGCTGTCCGAAGTTCTGGCCGTCGTTGAACGCTTCCCCGTCGACGTTCGTCAGTGCGATCGAGCCGGTGCCAAAAATGTCGATCTGATAGGTGTCGTCCGGCAGCTCCTCCGCGAAACGGAAGACGACCTCATTCGGTGAATTCCCGAGCCCGACATAGCCGGGCTGCACGATGATGTCGTTGGCGCCGGTCAATAGCAGCGTCTGGGCGAAGTTCGCGCGGTTACCCAAGAGCGTGGAGGCCGACCCCGATTCCTGGACCGCGAATAGAAGTTGCGAAGCATCCGGGTTGGTGTTGATCGCCGCAATGAACTGGGCGACCGTCGTTTCAAACCCGGGGGTACTGTTGATCCGGACGGTCACCGTGTTGCCGCTGACGAGGACCAATGGATTCGCTGGCCCCCCGGCGTTGACGCGTTCCAGGACGAGTTTCGTGTCGCGGCCGGCCGGGCCGGGCTCCGTCGCAACGAACCGGACGCGGACGGCACCCGAAGTGCCGAGATCCGAGCTCGCTTGAGCGGCGTTCGCCCCGATCAGCTTCAGCGACGTCCCCGTGGGTACCGTCGTGCCGAGCGGGAAAAGGGTCGCCCCGCTGACCGAAAACACCTTGATCAGCTGGCTCGCCTGCGGGTGCGCGGCGACACCGTTAATCAAGTCGCGGACCTGTGTCGGTCGGGACGGGTTGCTGTTCAGGTCGATGTTGACCACACGATTGGTGACTTGAATCACCGGAGCCGCCGACCCCACTCGCGAACTGCTCGTGAAATTAACGACCAAACCCTCGCCCGCCGTCCCCGGCTGGACCGCACGGAATTCGAGCAAAACCTGATTTCCCGTCCCCAAGTCGCTCGTCGCGATCGCCGACTCAAAGACCGCGTCCGAGCCCGCCCGCGTGATCCTAATGCCGTCAAGGGTCGCCGGATCGATCTCCGACGAATCGTCGAACCGGAACACCAATTCGCGGGGTGAACTGTTCAGCTCGATCCCGTCGAACAACAACGTACTCGGATTGGGCTGGATACCGACCAAATCGGGGCCCGCGAAGACGTTGCGGCTCTCCAAAGCCTCAAGCAAGCTTCGCCGCCCGACGTGGCCCCGCTTTTCCCCCGTTCCGGGGGGCCGCCCGGTTTCGCCTGAGCGCCTTTTACGAGGCGGGATCGGTGATCGCCCTTGACCAGATTCCGAATTCAAAAGCGAATCGGGACGTAACTTCGATTTGCGGATCGACATCCACCAACCTCTTAAGAGCCACAGGGGCGGTTAAAATCGCTGAAAGTTCGAGCCCAAACGCCTTGCCGTAACCCCCTCGGGACCCCCGCGACGCGGTCCCAAGCCGGTAATGGCAACGAGCTCAAGCTGAGAGTGTAGAAAAGATGCGCAGTATGGGTTGACACGGGAACGCTCGCCCTAAGTTTACTTCGGCACGGTTGCTAAGCAACGTAAAAAGCCGCCTTGGAGGGGTGCTCGGGCGACCGGTCTCGTGGGTGCCGAAGCTAGCCTCGGCACAACCCGCAGTCTCCGTTGGACGGTCCCAGCTTCTGGAAAGTTCCCGCCAGGGCCGCTGCTCGCGACCCCTTTGGCGGCTTATCTTCCCATCCGCCGACCTCCGCCGATTTGCGAACCGTCTCCTGGCTGTTACAGCCTGAGCGTTAGCATCCTGTTGGAGGCTGGTGAAATCACCTAACTACCGCTGCGAGTAAGTTAAGGGATTTTGCGAAGCTGTCGCCAGCCGAACTTCCGTCGGGAAATGAATCAGTTGACGTCGACGCCAAAGGTAGATAACCTACCGCTCCATTGAAAACGATCTGACCGGACCTTCTTTAGCGAAAATTTGACGAGCCATGGCCGTCCCGAAGAGAAAACACAGTAACAGCCGTTCAGGCAAGCGGCGTTCGCACCATCACCTGATCAAGAAACAGCTTGCCTACTGCCCTCAGTGCAGCACGGCTGCACCGACTCATACGATTTGCCCAAAGTGTGGCTATTACATGGGTCGTGTTCTGGTTGAATCGAACGAGCAGTAAGACGCATGGCTCTCGATGCCGATTCGATCGGGTTGGTTTTTCCCGGTCAGGGTGCGCAGTCCGTTGGCATGGGCGGTTGGCTGATCCGCAATTTTCCAGTCGCCGCTCGGATTTACGATGCGGCTTCCTCGCTACTCGGTTATGACCTAGCGGCGCTCTCGCTGCACGGTCCGGCGGAAAAGCTTGACGCGACCGAGTTCAGTCAGCCTGCACTGTTTGTCGCCTCGATGGCCGCGGCGGAGTCACTTCGCGAAATTGATCCCGGTCTGATCTCGCGGGTTAAGGGCGTTGCAGGGTTGAGTCTTGGTGAGTACTCGGCGATTTGCTTTGCCGGTGGGCTCGATTTCGAGTCAGCCCTACGTTTGGTGCAGCGTCGAGGGGAGGCGATGCAGGCTGCTGCCGACCGCGTCGAAAGCGGTATGGCGAGTGTGATCGGTTTAGAGATCGATCCGCTGCGCTCGGTTTGTAGGGAGGCAGCCCTACCGGGAGAAGTGCTTTGCCCCGCCAACTTGCTCTGTCCGGGGAACATTGCCGTTTCGGGGCACCGGTCTGCTTTGGCCCGATTGGAGCCGATCGCATTGAAGGCTGGCGCGTCGAAGGTTATCCCCTTGGCGGTCGCTGGCGCGTTTCATACCGAGCTGATGGCCCCGGCGGCGGCGGAGTTGGAGCGGGCGATCGCGGAAACCCAATTCAAGAAGCTCGAACTTCCGGTCTTCAGCAATGTCGATGCCGCCCCGCACGTCGTTGCAGACGACTTTCGTTCACTCCTTAGCCGCCAGCTCGTCGGCCCGGTTTTGTGGGGCGATTCCTTGGAAGCGATGATTGCGTCGGGGATCAACGGTTTCATTGAAATCGGAACCGGCCGGGTGTTGCGGGGAACGATCAAGCGAATCAACCGCAAAATCCCGACCGATGGCTTCGGGGATGACCCTGCGTCCTAGCGATTCGGATTCCTCCTGCCCCGCGGCCCCCGCCGAAGGCCCACCAGGAGGGGCAGATTTGGCTCAACACAGCATTTTTAAGCGAGATTATTGAGATGGCATTATCGATCAAGGCTGACCTGAACGGACAGGTTGCCGTCGTCACTGGGAGTTCCCAGGGCCTCGGGAAGTCGGTGGCAATCGCGTTGGGCGAGTCTGGGGCGAAGGTCGTCTGTCTTGCTCGTAATGTCGGCAAGCTTGAAGAGACGGTCGCGACCATCCGATCCGCCGGTGGTTGGGCCGAGGCCGTCGCCTGCGACGTGACCGATCGGGCCGGTGCCGCCGCCGCGATCGAGTCGGCTCACCAACGGCACGGCCGACTCGACATTCTTGTGAACAACGCCGGCGTCACTCGCGACAAATTGCTTCGCGGCATGTCGGATGAGGAATGGGATGAGGTCATCGCCACGAATTTGACCAGTTGTTTCGTCTGTTGCCGGGCCGCGGCAAACCTGATGCGTAAGGCGAAATACGGCCGGATTATCAATATGGCGAGTATTTCGGGCCTGATCGGCAACCCTGGGCAGGCGAATTACAGCGCCAGCAAGGCCGGCATGATTGGGCTCACGCGGACCCTAAGCAAGGAATTGGCGAACCGCGCTGTCACCGTCAACGCGGTGGCCCCCGGTTTTATCGAGAGCGAAATGACGGCCAAATTGGGGCCGGTCATCCTCGAAGAAGTTTGCAAACGGATCCCTGCCGGTCGTGTCGGCAAGCCGGAAGACGTCGCGGCGGCGGTTCTGTTCTTGGCCTCGCCGGCTGCCGGTTACATCACCGGGCAAACCTTGGTCGTCGACGGCGGGATGATCGGTTGACCGGGTGCCAGCTGGCGGTAACCAAGTGTTCCCCGGCTGGTGTCCCCTTTGTGCCTATTATTCCGGCCCCGGGCTTGTCGCGTATTGACGGGCCGAATCCAATTCACCTATCTTTCCATTCGTCGATCGGCTTTCGACCCTTCATTGCGGTCCAACCGCGATGACGAAATCCATCCTCAAATCAATCATGCTTTCCAGGAGTATTTTATGGCAACGGTCGAAGAACGCGTCATCGACATCGTCGCGGAACAGTTGGGCATCGAAAAGGAAAAGATCACTCCCGATACTTCTTTCGTTAACGATTTGGGCGCCGACTCGCTCGACACGGTGGAGCTCGTGATGGAGCTCGAAGAAGAGTTCGACATCAACATCCCGGATGATGCTGCCGAAAAGATCCAAAAGGTTGGCGAAGCGATCGATTACATCAAGAAAACCAAGGCCGCCGAAGCGGATTGATCCCTCGGTTGGCGAGCTCGCCCGACAACGGTTCTCATGCCGATAGCTAGCAGTAAATAAGACTCATTTCGAAATGCCGCTCCGCTTCGCGGGACGGCATTTTTTCGTTAACATTTTAACATCGTTAAGTCGGCGGTTGTCGGGGAGACGGTCGCCCTGTCAACCCCACGGCGTCCTTTGACGCGTTACCCCGGAAAACCGCTTCCCCTTCGATAATCCACAGATCGGTTTGGCAATGAATCAGCGTCGCATCGTAATTACCGGCATGGGTGTCGTCACTCCGCTGGGGCATTACGTGGATGAGGTCTGGGGAAAGTTGTTGGAGGGAAAGTCAGGGATCCATCCACTCACCACCCTTGATACAACGAATTACAAGGTCCGTTTCGGTGGTGACATTCCCGATTTCGACATCAACGACTTCGCCGACCCCAAAGACGTGAAGCGGCTCGATCGTTTCACGCAATTCGCGCTGAGGGCCGGTGGGATGGCAGTGCAAGATTCGGGGATCGACTTCGAGGGCGAAGACCGGGATCGGTGCGGGGTCATTCTCGGTTCCGGTATCGGGGGGCTTTTTGAGATCGAGAACCAGACCGAGAGAATGGTTTGCAAGGGACCGGACCGGGTCAGCCCGTTCACCGTCCCCAAAATGATGCTAAACGCGGCCGGGGGGAATCTTTCGATCCGCTACGGGTTGAAGGGGCCCAACTTCGCGATCGCGACCGCCTGTGCGAGCGCTACCAACGCGATGGGTGAGGCGCTCCGGAGCATTCGTCTGGACGAGACGGACGTTGTGATAACGGGGGGCACCGAAGCCGCGATTACCCGGATGGGTTTGGCCGCCTTCGAGAACATGAAGGCGCTTTCCACACGCAACGACGATCCGCAACGCGCTAGCCGTCCTTTCGATGTCGACCGTGATGGGTTTGTGTTGGCGGAAGGCGCCGGTATCTTGATTTTCGAGGAACTCGGGCATGCCCGCGCCCGCGGCGCGAAGATCTATGCCGAGGTTCTCGGTTATGGCACGACGAGCGATGCTGGCCATATCACCGCACCCGACCCTGAAGGTCGCGGAGCCGGCGGTGCTATGCGGGCCGCTATGCGGGACGCACGTCTTGGCCCCGACGACGTTGATTACATAAACGCCCACGGTACCAGCACCCCCTTGGGGGACAAGGCCGAAACGGTGGCGATCAAAAATGTCTTCGGGGATCGTGCCTACGGGCTGTCGATCAGCAGCACCAAGAGCGCGCTCGGACATTCGCTTGGTGCCAGTGGCGGTATCGAAATGGTGATCACGACCAAAGCACTGATGGAGTCGAAGATCCCGCCGACGATCAACTTGGATAACCCCGATCCTGCTTGTGACCTCGATTACACCCCCAAGGTTCCGAAGTCACGCTCGATTCGTGCCGCACTCAACAACAGTTTCGGCTTCGGCGGGCACAACGCATGCATCGTCGTCGGCCAGTTGCGGTAGACCGTCGCGATCATTCCAAGACGATGTTGCGGTACTGGCCGCCGTTTTCGCCGGCGATTCGCCTCATCTGAGCCTCGGCCTTTGTAGCTTCCCCGGGGGAGTAACCCGGGTAGCGGATCGTGTGAATGATCGTCGCCAATTGTGATTCGCCGAAGAGGTTTTCCCTCTGGTTCAGCTCACGAATCACCTCTTCAGTTTCGGCGCTGAATTCACCGTCCGACAAGAGAAAGATGACGTCGGGTTCCAACGCGAACGCGAATCGCAGAGTCTCTACCGGCGACTTCCCCTTTTCCTGGCGGATTGTCATCGCCCAGCGGCGGAGCACAAGTTTGTTTTCGGGCGTTGCCAGCATGCTGGAAGCATCATCTTCGTCAGCCGCCGAGATTCGCATGTGGGTCGGGTTTTGGTCGTAGAAAACGACATAGAACCGTTGGTCGGGTTGTAACGCGTCGACCGAACGTAGCAGTTCGGCACGCGCTTCATTGAAGTTTCGCATGCTGTTCGAGCTATCGACCAAATAGACGAAGTGGTTGCCACCCCCTTCGATACCGGCGAACTGGACCTTTAGCTCGTTCGAACGGCTAAGCTGTGACCCCGCCAGATTTGCCGCCGAACCCTCGTTAACGACAGCGGCTTGAGCGGGGAGGCTCGAAGCCGCTACGGCGCTTGCCACTTCGGCGATGGCGACCTCGCTCACTTCGCTCTCCACCGAAGGTTCGACGGGGGCGTCGTCGCTAGGCACGGGTTGGGACGAGGTGATTTCGGTGGACGGCTCGACGGTGAATGTCGCTACCGGCTCTTGGGACGATTGGGACGCCGATGCGGTGAAGCCGAGTTGATCCCGAGCCTTCGGCAGAGAGAGTGTCAGCATCGCCAAACCGAAGAGCGCGGCCGCGTGGGCCCCCAGGCTGGCCACAATCGCACCGGGTCGGAACCGGCGCGGGATTTCGCCGTTATCTTGCAACTCCAGATCGGGGATCGGAGAGGGCGGTGGCGTTCCCTTCCTTCGCCGCCCCCCTTTTGCAGTCGGGGCCACCCCTTCGTCAGCATGCTTGCCGGTTACCGGTGCCGTCGCCTCCCGCGGCAACTCGACATCTTCCTTAGCATCGGGCTTCTTCGCCGGCCGATCTTTTACCACAGGGTCAGGAGGTTCCGGGGACGACTGCGGCGTCTTCTGTTGTGACGCTTCGGCGGCTTCCGCGGCTGGCATTCCCGCTTGGGCTGAATCGCTCGACCCACCTTCGTGCGATTCTCCGCGGAACCCTTGCTCCCATTGCCCGTTGGGCCCTTGAGGAAGGCCAAGCGCTAGGGTGTCACCGTGTCGTTCTGACGGTTGTGGTTCCTGCTGACTTGGTTCCTGGTGACGTGGTTCCTGGTGACGTGGTTCCTGGTGACGTTGCTCCAGCTTTCTCAGACGCTCGGCCCAACCGACGGCTTCACGGGGCGGTGTCTTCTCAAAGTAGGCTCTTGAGATCGGCGTCGGCCTCGTGGCAGATGTGTCTTCCGGGTTCGGGTCCGAAGAGGCGCTGACGCGACGAATAGCCGCGATCAACTCCTCGGCGGCGAATCGTCTCTTCTGATCGATTGGCTGCGAACCTACCATCGGGCTGTTAGAAGCAGCCGGGTCGCCCGGCGGATCGCCGCAAATCGGATAGGCGGCACGTTCGACCCGTTGCGACGGGGGTAACATCAGCCCGGCGCTGTGGCCCGACCCGCTCGGGTAGGCAGATGCAGGGGCGCGACGAGAGGCCTCGATCAGGGCCAATTCGATTTCTGCCGCTCGGGCCTCGTAGCGAGCCGCTTGGGCCTCGAAATGGGCCGCACGCGCGGCTTGACGGGTACGGATCAACTCGAGTTCGAGTTCCCGGACAGCCAGATCGTCTTGAGCTTCGATCGCCATGGCGAAACCCTTTACCGAAGAATGGGTGGACGTTCGTGATGATATTCGATCGGTGTGCGGATATCTACTGTTCGCGGCGATTTCTCACGCATGCAGTCGCGGGTGCTCTGAAGAGGCGCTTTTGGGTCGGACGGATGCCCCGTCAGCGGCAGACATTCGCCTTGCGACCGAACCATTCGAGCGGCTAGAACCGCTTCGCGATCACGCGACTCGGCGAGCGCAACGGTTGGGTTCGTCGGGTCGGTTCCCATCGATGACGGATTCCGTTTTTGCCATGAACCAGAAGCGCCGACTGACCACGACTAGCTGGATCGTCGCCGCCTTGGTTATGTGCTGCGCTGGGGACCTCGCGGGCCAGGCACCCCCTGACTCTCGCCCGGCTCGCGGGATGGCACGTCCCCCTGGCCGCCAGGGGCCGACGCCGGAAATGATCGAAAAGGCCTTGTCGACGGTGATCCCTGACGACCCTGCGACCGTTATCGCGGTGGTTGGCCAATCGCCGATTCTGGTTGGGGATCTGATCCCCAGGGTCGACGCGCGGGTAAAAGAAATGGTGGCCCGCAGTCCTCAAGCCCCTCCCGAACATGAAGTCCGCTATTTGCGAGCGATGTTCTTCCGAAACACGTTGAATCAAACGATCCAATTGAAGGTCTTGAGGGAATCGTTCTTACTCGCGCAGGTAGGTACCCAGTCGGCGGAAAAACGGGAGGAGGCGGAAAAGACGCTTCAAGTCAAGGCGCGGCAAATGTTTCAAGACCAAGAGTTGCCCAACCTTTACAAGCGTCTCGGGGTGCACTCGGTTTCGGAGGTCGATCAGAAGCTTCGGGAACAGGGGAGTTCTTTCGAGTCAAATCGGCTCGATTTTATCGATCAGGTGCTGGCCCACCTGTATCGAAGCGATGTCATCCCGAAAGACCCGAATATCCCGATGGTCGACGTCAAAAATTATTTTGAAGATAACATCGAGTCCTATCGCTACCCGGCAGAGGCGCGTTGGGAGCAATTGACGGCTACCTTCGCGCGTTCTGGCAGTCGGGCCGCGACGACGGCAAAGATTACCGAAATGGGTCGTGAGGCCTATTTTGGCGGGAGCATGCAGGCCGTCGCTCGTGCCAAATCGCAAGAGCCTTTCGCGGCCCGGGGAGGGGTGAGGGATTGGACCAAGCAGGGGTCGCTGGCATCAGCAGAGATCGAGCAGCAGGTCTTTTCGCTGCCGATCGGTCTGATGAGCGAAGTGATCGAGGATCCGACCGGGATGCACATCATTAGGGTGCTGGAGCGGAAGCCTGCCGGGACAAAATCGATCAGCGATGTCCAGGACGAGATCCGCGAGAGCCTCAAGCAACAAAAGATCGAAGAGGCGATTCGGCGCGAGACGAGCGAGATGACACGACGCGTCGCAGTCTGGTCGATTTTTCCCGAGGACACACCCGGCGCTTTGCCGCTAAATCCTCCTCAATTGGCCCGCAGCCGACCCGCTGACTCCAAATGAGCGACCACCCGATCGGCCATCATTGCAGGTGAATCGTTGCCGCTGCCGTCCAGCCTCAATTCGGGGGAGAGAGGCGGTTCGTAAGGGTCGCTGATCCCGGTGAAGTTCTTGATCTCCCCTGCCCTGGCCTTCCGGTACAGCCCTTTGGGGTCCCTTCGCTCGCACACTTCCAGGGGTGTGTCGACGAAAATTTCGACAAAATCCCCGATCATTCCCGAAAGTTCGATCAGCTTTCTCGCGGCCAAACGGTCTTCGCGATACGGACTCACAAAGGCGGTGACGGTGATCAGCCCTGCCGCAACAAAGAGTTGGCCGACGGCGGCGACGCGGCGGATGTTTTCCCGTCGATCTTCAGCGGCAAAACCGAGCCCGAAACGCTTGGCAAAGAGATCGCCATGTTCCTCCGCAAGACGCTCCGGCGGGGCGCAAAGGCCATGGCGGACATTGTCCCCGTCGAGAATCATTGTCGCGAATCCTCGGACGTGAAGTTTGTGTTCCAATTCGTTCGCGATGGTGCTTTTTCCGCAGCCGCTCAGTCCGGTCAACCAAATGACGGTTCCCCGTTGCCCCAACCGGGATTGCCTGTCTTCCCTGGTGACAGTGGTAGGGTGCCAGACGATATTTTCCGAAAGATTCATGAAGGTTCGCCAGACGTGGGTCGGTGAAATCGTTGACGAGGCGTCTTTTCCGTTGATCGGGGTCAGCCCCAATCGAATTTCCGGAAATGCTCGGGTCGAGTAAACTAAAGGTACTTCGCTGGACGACACCCCGATCCTGCCAGGCTTCGACCGATCAAGATCGTCAGGTGCCAGTGAAGGCGATTGAAAGTATCCACGTTGGCGCCGTTTATCGAAAGCGGATCAAGGTTTCTCAGTGACACATCTTTTGGTTCGCTCCGGGCCCGATTCGGGCCGGCAGTTCCCGCTGGATCCGTCACGGCCGATGCACATCGGCCGTGGTGACAGTTGCGAGATCAAGCTGACCGACCCGATTTGCAGCCGGTTTCATGCCGTCGTCTTTTTCGAGGACGACCAGTGGCACGTCCGGGATACCCAGAGCCGCAACGGTACGCTTGTCAATGGCCAGCGGACCGATCACGCGATGTTGATCGACCAGTCGACCATCCTCGTCGGTGGGACCGAATTGCAATTGGTTGCCCCGCGGCTTGAGGAGGGTTCCGCGGCGAATATACCGACCATTATTCTGGACCGTCCGATCGACAACCCGCTCGACTTGGACAACCATTTTGATGCCCTTGATGCGCTGCGAAGCAACTCTTTTGTCGGCCGCTTACTCGATCTCTATCAGCTCAGCTTCAACCTCCTGAGCAGCCAAAAGGTTGACGACATTTATCACGTGTCGATCGAACTCTTGCGGCAACGGACCGACGCGGATGTTGTTGGCTTTTCGATCGATACGGGGAATGGGCGCCTGACGCCGCAAGTCTTCGTACCCGATTCGGGGGCGGCGGCCATGAAGGTGGGACAGAGGATCGCGCGGCGTGTCTTGAAGGACGGTGAGGCGGTCTGGTTTAGCATTTCTGACGAGTCCAGTGAGTTGGCCGAAGAGTGGTCCGACGCGATTTGGGTCCCGCTGATCAATTCTTCCTGCGTGGTGGGCGTCCTGCACCTTTACCACCGCAAGGCGAGGTTCAAGACAGACGACTTTGAGTTGGCCGCCGCTACCGGACGCCTGCTCGGGGCCGCGATCCAGCGGGCACAAGACAATCGTAATCTTGAGGCCGCCCATCGCCGTACGGCCGACCGCAATGCGGATACCGGCGAGATCATCGGCCAAAGCAGGGCGATCCTTAAATTGAGGGAAAAGATCGAGCGTGTCGGAAAGGCCCAGGGGGCCGTGTTGATCCGCGGGGAGAGCGGTGTCGGCAAGGAACTCGTCGCACAGGCGTTGCACAAGGCGAGCCCGCGCAAGGATCGGCCGATGCTGGCAGTTAACTGCGCGGCGATCTCGCGCGAGCTCGTCGAAAGTCATCTGTTCGGCCATAAGAAAGGTGCTTTTACCGGCGCTGATAACGATCATGTCGGTTGGTTTCAACAGGCCCATACCGGGACCCTCTTCCTGGATGAGGTCGGCGAGTTGACGCTGGAAGCGCAGGCGAAACTGCTCCGTTTGTTAGAGGGCCACCCGTTCCAACCGGTCGGCGGTACCCAACAAGTCCTGGTTGACGTTCGGGTGATCGCCGCGACGAATCGCGACTTGGTCGAATTCGTTCGCGAGCGGCGGTTTCGCGAAGATCTTTACTACCGACTGAGCGTCTTCGAGTTGATGGTTCCGCCGCTTCGGGAAAGGGAGGGAGATATCGACCTGTTGATCGATCATTTTTTCGAACACTTTCGCCTGCAACACCATCGCACCGGTCTCAAGATTTCTGACGCAGCCCGCCAACGGATGCAAAAGTACTTTTGGCCAGGGAACGTCCGTCAGTTGCGGAATGTCATCGACAGCGCGGTCGTGATGGCCGATGAACCAGAGGTTTTGCCGAACGATTTGGCGCTCAATGACTCCGGTGCGGCTATCGATGAGCCCGAGACGTTGCGGATCGATCACTGGGAGAAACGATTGATCACTTTGGCACTGGAACGGACCGGGGGTAACGTCCCGGAGGCCGCCGAATTGTTAGGTGTCAGTCGCGCGACGGCGTACCGCAAGATCGCCGAATATGACATCCATAAGTGATCCTACCGCCCGCCCGATAGCGATCATCTCGGCCCCGGGCAGCCGAGGCGACGTTAACCCGATGATCGCGATCGGCCGGGCGCTCGTCGCTTTAGGGTTTGATTGCTCGATTTCTCTCGCCGAACCCTATGCCCCGCTGGCTGAGAAGGCCGGATTGCGTCCCGAGGTCCTCATCTCGCGTGAACGATTCGACTTGTTGCTTGCCGATCCGAGCGTGTGGGAACCGTTATCGGGATTACGTCACGTCTTGCGCGGCGCGGCCAGCGATTTCCTGCGGCCCCACCTCGACGTGATCTTCAAACGTAAACGCCCGGGCCGTACGGTCTTGGTTTCCCATCCGCTCGATTTTGCTTCGCGTATCCATCGCGATTATGACCCGCAGACACCTGTTGCCGATGTCGTTTTATCGCCGGCGATGGTGCGCGACCCGAAGGATCCCCCGGTCCTGACGCCGTGGTGGTTCGAACCCCGAAGGCCCTCATGGCTGATTTCGCTGGGATATCGCATCGGTGACCTGTTCATTTTGGATCGCTACCTCGGCGACGCCGTGAACCGCACCCGGCGCGACTTGGGCCTTGATCCCGTTCAGCGGATCATGCACCGCTGGTGGTTGTCGCCCGATACGGTGCTGGCCCTCTACCCTGATTGGTTCGGTGCATCGCGGCCGATCGGGGGCGGGGTTTGGCGACAGTGCGGTTTTCCTCTGGCCGTTAATTCGGCCGGGATGGCCGCCGAGGATCGGCAGCGATTGGAGGAGCATCGATCATCACACGAAGGTGTGCGCGGTCGTTCGGTCTTTTTCACGCCCGGTACGGCTCACCGTCATGCCGGGGCCTTTTTCGAACTCGGGATCGCGGTTTGCGAGGAACTGGGTCGCCCGGCGATCTTTGCGACTTCGCACCAGGACCAGATCCCGCAGGGCTTGCCCCCTTGGGTCCTCCCGATCGGTTATGTTCCGCTCGATCAGGTCCTGCCACATTGTGCCGCACTGGTTCATCATGGGGGAATCGGGACGACCGCCGCGGGGCTCGCATCCGGTTGCCCTCAGGTGGTCACACCGATGGCTTTCGACCAGTTTCATAACGCGTCACGGTTGCAGCAGTTGGGTGTCGGGTGCACCCTCTATCGGCCGAAACTTCAGGCCTTGTTGGCAGGGCTGCGGGGATTGCTTGATCAGCCTCGGGTCGACGAAAAATGTCGAAGCCTTGCCAACCGTTTGTCACGTGAGGAAGACGGTGCTGAAGTCGCCGCCAGGCAGATCGCCGGGTTGTTGCATCGGGACGCCTGCCCTGCACGGACGGAAAGATAAAGAGACAGCTAAATCGTCAGATAAAAAAAGGGCGGCCGAGTCACCTCGGCCACCCCCGGGATCGATCACCCCCTTAGTCCTTACGTCTCGGGGGGACAAGCGGTCAACCGGCCAAGGTCACGCGTACTCGCGATCCTTGACTAGGCCGGGCATCGGCACCGGATACTTCCCATCGGCGCTAATCGTCAGCGGGCTGGGTGAATCGAGGGTCAGCTTATCGATGTTCGGGGCGAACTCGTGCTGGTTATTCATGATCTGCTTGAGCGTGATCCGCTGACCGGTGTGTGCGGCCATCCGGCCCATCGAGGTGACGACACTCGCCATCGCCCCTCGTTCGACCTCGTTGTAGGGGAGGTCTTTTCGGATCGCGGCGATCAGGTCGTCCCATTCGAGCTGATAGGGATTCGGTTCGGGTTGTGGGAACGCCCAAACCAGCTTGCTCTTGTCCTCGTTATGGCCGGCATAGATCCGCGACTTGGCCGGGGTGTGCGAAGCGGTCGAAACCACCGCCAGTCCCTTGCTGCCATGGGCGAATGTTGCGAATTCCGTTTTGCAGCCAGGCATGGTGCGGCCTTCGACGAAAAGCTTGGTGCCATCCTCGAAGGTATATTCCATCGAGTAGTTATCGAAGTTCTGGTCGACCATCGATCCGCGGTAATGACGCCCGCCGCTGGCGATGCACTCAACCGGCCAGGCATCCTTCATCCAACAGGCTTCGTCGATGTTGTGGATCAGGAAGTCGCTAACCGCACCCCCGCTCAACCACAGGAATGCGTGGAAGTTCGAGATCTGATAGAGCAGTTCGTTTTCGCCTGGGGATGGCGGCCCACATGCGGCCGAACCGGTGGGACCTGCCATGCGATACGCGCGTAGCATCGAAACATCACCGATTTCGCCTTGCTTGATCCGATCAAAAAGCTCCTGACGTGCTTTGCAGTGGCGGCACATCAATCCCACGCCGACCTTGAGGTTCTTGGCGAGAGCTGCTTTGTTCAATTCGAGCAACCGATTGGTCGTTGGGCCATCGACCGTAAGCGGTTTCTCCATGAAGACATTCAGCCCCTTTTCGATCGCGTAGGTGTAATGGACCCAGCGGAATGCGGGCGGGGTGGCGAGAATCACGACGTCACCGGGACGGAGACAGTCCATCGCTTTCTTGTAGGCGTCGAAACCGACAAACCGGCGTTCCTTCGGGACATCGACCTTCGACCCGATCTCGGGGAGTCCGGCGAGCGTCTCCGCCTTGTTGTTGACGTGCTTTTCGAAGACGTCGGCCACGGCCACGAGCTTAATCGGCTCGTTAGGTACCGAGAGTGCATTCACGGCGGCGCCGGTCCCGCGCCCGCCGCAACCGACCAAGGCGATCTGAATCGTATTGTCTTCCGCGGCATGGACCTTAGGGACGGAAGAAGCAGCTATCGCGCCGGCCGTGGCGGCGATCCCGGAGGTCCTGAGAAAGTCTCGCCGCGATGGGGGACTCGCGGTCGGGCTGTCGAACTGATGTTCCGGTTTGGTCATGGCGGTCCTGCGGGGTTGGATGGGAGGGAAAAGGTTTTTTAAAGGGGGGTGAGAGGTTTTCAGACGCCGTGCGTCGCGACGAGGTCTCCGATGGAGAACTATTCTTCATCGACCTGAGGCGGATCATTCTTATCCCACTTCTCGGCTTTTTCTTCCGAGGTTGGGTTACGGAACGGACGAACCAGCCGAAATCCGACACTCAATGCGTCTGTATGATACCAGATGCTTTGGGGGATTTGGGGGTCCTGTTGGCTCCATTCGAGGTCCGAGGCGATCCTTGCGGCGCTTCTTAAGAGGTCCGCTTCGTGGTCCCAACCGCCTCCGCGGACCACCCGTGGGTAGACCGTCTTCGGAATTTCTAACGGGTTTTCGGTCGCCTTTCCTTCCCGTGAGGCGTAGGCATCCTCTCGATATTGGTCGAGCACCCATTCGGCGACATTGCCGTGCATGTCGTAGAGCCCCCAAGGGTTTGGCTTTTTGGTCCCCACTTCCTCGTATTGGTCGTTCGAATTTTCGATGAAGACTGCATGCTCTTCCATTTGCGATGGGTCGTCACCGAAAGAATAGGCCGTCGTCGTCCCGGCACGGCAGGCGTACTCCCATTCGGCCTCGGTCGGCAACCGGTAATAAAAACCGGTCTTCGCTGACAGCCATTGGCAATAAATCCTTGCCGCATGCTGGGTCATGCAGATCGCAGGGGCTTTTCCACGGCCAAAGCCGAAGCTCATATCGGTATAAGGTTCGGTCGGTCGCGTCATGCCATCAACCAACAGGTCGAGGGGGGTCGGTTTACGTCCAGAAATGTCCCTTCTTAGAACGTCTGTTTTCTCGTTCCATATGTCGTATTGATCCCAGGTAACCTCGAATTTACCCATCCAGAAGGGATCGACCTTAACTTCGTGCTGCGGGCCTTCATCATCGCTACGTCCCTCCTCGCCACCGGGGCTACCCATGCGGAAGGTGCCTCCAGGGATCGGGACCATTTCGATCTTCACATCAGTGTCTTCGATCGGCTGTAAATAAGGCTTCATGGTCTCGGGCGACTCCGCCAGAGCGTCTGCCGGCGGGGGCGTCGGAGCTTTCCAATCTTTGGTCGCGGCACCCGACGGGTCTGCTACCTTCGTTGGTGAATCGCCGCGGAGTGCCTGACGGCCCCCGACCAAGGCGATGAAAACAACGAGCACCGCAACTAGCGGGGCGCGGCGACAAATCGGCGAAACGGGTCGGGGCATGGCAGACCGATCGGAAAACGGACGGAGCAAGAATCAACACCTCTACTGTAACCGACGTTTAGCAGGGTGTTGAGTGACGGATTGACGCGTTTTCCGATACAGATGGATCAACCGGATCGGTCCACCGGCCCGATCGATTTCATCCTCAATGTTGATGGTCAAGACCTGGGAAGCCCGGGTCATTCCCCTTTGTCGTCGGCATAGGAATAGAGCCGATACCCTTTTTGAGAATCGACTTCATCAACCACCCGAAGCCCCCCATCGGAATCGAATAGCAACATCCAAGAGGGTGAGGTTAGCGGCTCTTCTTCCTCTTGCTGCGGTTGCTGCTGCATGGCGGCGACCTGCGACGGTTGGCGGTCTCGTTCTTTCTCTTTGGTCTTCGTTTCGTCGACGACCGGGCCGATTTGTAGAGGTAGGCCTCCCCCCAAGTCGATCACGACGGATTCCAGATTCACTTCGGCTTCGGGGAGTTTCTTGACCGCGAGCGTCAACGGGTCAGGGATGTCAACTTCGCCCTTGGCCGCCAGGACCGAGCCTCTGGTAACGTCCAAGACGACCGGGGTGGGTACTTGGTAGGTAGGGTCCCACCGCGTCCCGACGATCTTTCCGGTCGGCGGCTTCTGGGACAGCTCGATCTCCCGACCACCCACTTGCATCTTTCGGGTCGTCGCGGCGACGACAGGTCCCGCATAGGCATCGGTCAGCGGCGGTAGCGAGACGACCGGGCTCGGGGCACTGAATTCGGTCCATCGGAACGAACTGCCACCGTTGGGCTTGGCCTTCTCCTGCTCGACCCTGCGGAATACTTCCGTGGTCAGCATGTTGTTTCGCGGCCGTAGCATCTCCATGCGGGGGTAGTTCGGGTCTTCGATAGCGACCCGAATCCTGTAGACATACTTACGACCGATCTTGGGTGCCGATGGGTCACGGTCAGATAGGTCCCGGAAGTCATAAAACCGGATCAGCTTATGGTCGGGTTGATTCTCGATGGACATCCCGGCCATGCCGTAGCCGCCCATCATGCCATCCATTCCCATGCCCATCCCCGAGCCACCCATCATCATTCCGGGGTCAGCCATTCCTGAACCTCCTGCCATGCCCGGCTCCATCATTCCCGGCATGCCCATCATCCCGGGGTCGCTGGCCATACCGCCCATCATGCCCCCCATCATGCCGCCACGGGGTGCGGCTTTGCCGAAGACGTCGTTGTCGTCTTCTTTCGCCTCGGGGAGGATCGGCCCTTCCGGGACATCGCTGCCGGGCTTTTTGGTGTTCATCACTGCCCGAGGGTCTTCATCCCCCAGGGGGATTTTCGGGTGGCTCGCGAAGTAGGCGTAATGTTGGAGCAGGACCGGCGGAATCGGTGTGCTCAGTTCGTAGTCTCGATACTTGCCGGAAACGATTTCCTTGGCATAACCGGGCCATGCGCCTTGGGCTAGTTTTCGGTAATAGGTCGAGTTGAGTCGTAACACCCAGTCTTGCTCGGTTAGCTGATCGACCGGTTTATCGGTCACGTCCGCGCGTTGCAGTTGGAAACCGAGGTAGACCGGTTGGTCTCGTTGTGGGTTGTAACCGTCCCTGTTCTTGAGTGTGTCTTCGTAGGCTCGGAAGAGTTCCTTATGCGGCATCAGGGCGACGCCGGCGATGAAGTGGCTCATCGCAGGAACCAGGGTGCTGTCGGTCGCGAGCGTTGGTCGAAAACCTTGGTCGTATTTTTTTGCATCGATCCTTCGCCCTGCGGTCGTTCCTCCCATCATTCCGGGCATACCCATGCCAGGCATGCCGCCCGAGCCGGGCATGCCGAGTCCTGCCATGTCCCCTGAACCTTCCATCCCGGTCATCCCGCCTTCCATCATTCCCGAGTCCATGGCACCATCCATCATTCCGGCTTCCATCGCGCCGCCACTACCGCCCATCGCCGCCATCCCTCGGCCCCGCTTTTTGCGTTCCGGTTTCTTGGGCTCGGCCACTTTAGCGATCGGTTCGGCGTCTTCGAGTTCCTTGAGCGCGTACTCACCATCGCGAGTCTTCACAGCCAAGTTTGCCACCACGCCGGTCACCAGGAGTTCGACCGGAGGCAAAAGTTTCGGGTCTTCTCGTTTGAGGCTGGAGTCGATCGATTTCCCTTCCCACGGGTGGACCATGCCGTAGGTCTGCGAGCTGACTGGCCGGATCGATTGGTTCGTCTTAGCGACGATGTCTTCTTTCAGGTTCCGTTCCTGGTCGCTTTCCAAGATCTGTTGCCAATGGTCATCATCGATCGATGACTTCACCTGTGTCGCCGCTTGAGCCATCGCTTCGGGCTGTTGCTTGTCGAGATAATTAGGCATTTTGAGGCCGCTGTATGCGAGCCACCCTGCGACGCCGACGAGGGCCGCGAAGATCCCTTTCTCGAAATGCTTGAACAGAAAATCTTTCATGGCGAAGGGCCTTTTGGGAGGTCACGGTTGCCCGTGAACCGAATGGACAGGGATTTTGCTTCTAACTCGATTTTATGCGGTCAAACCAAAAAAATCCTCTCGGCCGGAGGACCCGAGGTCCCGGGGCCCAGCGGACGGCGATAACCAACGTTCGAAAGTCTTGGGGTGCCAACTCGCACCTGCTTCGGCAGGTGGCGTGGCTGGGGTCGTCCCTGCAGGGGCCGTGGCTGCTGGAGCACCACTCGGATCAGCCGCTGGTGGTGTCGCCGCCGGTGCGGGGTTGGAGGCCTCCGCTGCGGGAGCCGTCCCGTTTGCCGGCGTCGTGCCGTCGGCCGCTGGCGTCGTCGTGCCGTCGGCCGCTGGCGTCGTCGTGGCTGGTGCCGCCGCATCGGCCGGGTTGGCGGCATCCGCTGCGGGCGTTGCCTCGGGTGTGGTCGCATCGGCGACCGGCCCGCTCCCGCCATTGGCGTCGATCACCGTCGTCTCGTCGACCTTTTCGATCCCGAGGGATTCGCTGCTGGGGGGGTTGTAGATGTAGATGATCCCGTAGACTTCCACCGTCATGTCCATCGGGAACGGGTCGGTGTTGGTCGGAGCGGCCCCCATGCCACCCATCATTCCCGAGCCGCCGTACATGTCTTCCCCGCCGGCCATGTCACCGCCAGGCATCCCTGTGCCCATCCCCATGTCGGACCCCATCCCCATTCCCATGCCACCCCCTCCGGCGGCTGCGCTGGCTTTGCCTGGAGGCAGGATCCGCACGTGTTTGACCTCGACCATCAACGGGACACTCCCGCAGACGGCGAGTAATTCCGGGACATTGCGTTGATCCATTTTCAGGGACAGCATCACCGGGACGCGTTTGGAGACGGCCATGAAGGCATCGGTGGGTGATTGGCTCGAAAGGGCGGCACGCATCTGTTCGGCGGTCAGGGGGGCCCCGGTCAGATCGACGTACCGATTGTCACCGGGGTCGACGGTAGCGACTTCGGCCCCCATGCCATCGCCCCCTTCCATGCCGGGCATTCCCATTCCGCCGCTTCCACCTGCCATGTCCATCATCCCGGCGGCCATGTCCATCCCGCCCGAACCGTAATCGATCCCTTCTCCGCCACCTTCCATCATCCCGCTTCCCATCATGCCACTGCCCATCATCCCTCCCATACCACCGGCGGCCATTCCGGCTCCGGGGGGAGAGATCATGCCGGCCTGTTTGGGTACCGACTTGCCGATGGCGATCCTGTCGATTTCGCGGATCTTGGCTTGGTGCCGCTGGCCGACGTCGCCATTAACGATCGCGATGATTTGCATCAGTTGGCGGAGGATCCATAAATTTTCCTGGCTGTACAGCACCTCCAACGTTGATGGTGGTGCACCGCTCCCCTTAGCTCGCCAGGGGAACAGGTCCGACAACAATTGCTGTTGGCTGCTGGAGCCCCAGTTGACCAGGGTCCCGTCATCTTTTTCGCCAGCCGCACCGCCGGTCATCCCCGGCATCCCGGTCCCGGAGCCGCCATACATGTCTTCGCCCGTCCCGCCGCCGAGCATGTCGCCCATCGGCATGCCGGTCCCCATCCCCATGCCCATCCCCATCCCTCCCGCGGCGGAGGGTGCGTCAAAGTCGGCGGTCCATTTGGCCTTCGCGATTTCGGCGATTTTCGGAAGGACCGCACCGATGTAGTTTTTGTACCTTTGCCGTAGCGCCGGGAGTTTTTCTTCCTCTTCCGGGGTTGGGAACTTGACCTTCAGTTCGATCGGGATCAGGTTCGTAAATTCATCGACGAAGTCCTGCTTCAATTCGTTAACCGGCCAAACGAGGATGTCCTGCTGGCGGCTAAAGACGCTGGTCCAGGCTTCCATGACGGACTTCGTCCGTAGGTCGACGAATTGCTGCATCGCCTTATGCGAAACTTCGTTGGGATGGGTCCCTAACGCCCCGCGGACTTGCGTGATTTTGCTCGCGTCCGCGTCAAGGGCGCTCGCCTTGGCTTCGAATTCCGTGATCAATTTTCCGCTGCTGATCCACCAGACGCCGACCGAAATCAGCGTGACCAGCGCGGTCGCGATCCAAAACCAGTACTGTGCGACGGCGGCTAATTTTTCTTTCATCGTTTCCCTGCGATCGAAAAATCCTGAGGGTGTCGCCGGGGGGCGTCACGATCGGAACGGGTTTGGGGCGGAATTCGGTGTTAATTCGTAGCGACCGTATCGGAAGCTTCGGTCCCTTCCTCGGTCGGTTGGCCTTCGTTAGCCTTTTCGGCTTCAAGTTTTTCCTGGCGAAGTTTCAGTCGTTCGGAGAGCGTTTTCGGCTGCCATGCGATTTGGACGATGAAATCGTGCCTTTGGACTTCGAGGTCCCGCGGTTCGATTTTTTTCCCGTCTGGCCCGACCATATCCTTGGCTTGGCCGCCCGTGCCGAGCCCGCCCGCCCCCAAGCCGCCGGTCAAGCCTCCTGGGGCCATGCCCCCCGCACCCATCGCGGTGCGAGCCGCTTCGGGGTCAAAATCGGGGTTGGGTATCAGCACCTTTTTCGGCTTTTCATCGTTCAGTAGCAGAGGAAAACTGAGGCCCATCTCTTCTGGGGTGAACTCCATCATCTGGCCGTCTGGTCCGGGGAGCTGGATCGGTTTTTTCATCAGGTTTGTGATCAAATACTTCCGGACGTGGTTGCTCCCTTCGCTCCCTAGCCGCTTATCGCTGTTGTAGTAGTGATATCCGCGGAACTCGAAGACCCAACCCGGCCCCGTCGGTCCGGTGACGTTCGCCAAATCAGCCGGCTCTGGCGTCTTCATGATTCGCGACCAGTTCCGCATTTCCTCCCGATACCGCCCTTTGACCCTTTCGGTGAACCAAGTCGCCAAGTCTTCGTACTGCTTGGACTCGATTTCGGTGATGTGGATATCTTCCCGGTCCTCGTAAGGGAGTTCCTTCGGGCCGGGAGGCTTACCATCCGGATAGACGTTTCGAGGCACGGCCGCATTGAGCGCACGGAGGATTTCGAGCCACTGCAAACGCCGCTCGGAGTTGCTCGATAGTTCCGTCCCCAGCACGTCGAGGTCCTTCAGTTTGCTCTTGAGCTTCTCGTCTTCACTGACGTGTTGGCTGCTGTAGCTGCTCATTGTCGAGACGGCATTTTTGGCAGAGGTCCAGAGGTCGTCGTGCGTCTTGGACCAACTCCGCTCGGCGAAGGCATAATGGATCGACATCCCCGCCATCAGTGTCGCGACCGCCGCGACCGCCCAAGGCTTCTTTGCCCGAATGATCCGCTGAACGAGGATCTCTTTGGGGACCAGCGAGTTGCGGAGTTGGCTCAGCCCGAGCCCTTGAAGGCAGAGGCCGTAAGCGACGGCATAGGTCGGCGCGTTGTCCCGGAAACTGGGGATGCTCAATACGTCTTCGCCCCCCAGTCGGTTGAACTGATCGAGGACATGGACCTCCATATCGAGGTTTTTTCCGATGTAGGTTGCCAACCCCGGCATTTTCACGGTGTTGCCCGCGATCAGCAGTTCGTTGATTTCGGCCTTGCGGTTTTGGCTCCGGAAAAAACCGATCGAGCGTTGGACTTCGGTCACCAAGTCATTAAACACCGGGCGCATCGTCTGGAAGATCAGCTTGGGGTCGGCCGCGTCGCGGGCGTTCCGCTTCAGGTGTTCCGCTTGGGCGAACGTGAGCTTCAAATCCTTCGTCAATTGACGGGTGAAGTGGTTACCACCGATCGGCATGCTCCGCTGCCAGATCCGAAACCCGTTGGTGATGATCAGGTCGGAAGAATCGGTGCCGATCGACAACAGAACGGTCGACGGGGGCGGTTGGTCAGAAATGAAATTATCTTCTGCCAAGCGTTCGTGCATCCGGTCGTAGGCGATCATGTTGTAAATCGCCATCGGCGCCATTTGGATCACGTCGACTTCGATCCCCGCGTCGATCAGGGGTTGAAGTTGTCGGTTGACCATTTCGCGTTTCATCGCGAAGAGCCCGACCTCGGTTTCCAGCGCGTAACCTTCCTCGACCATGCTGCCGGGCATCATCTGGTAATCCCAGACGACGTCGTTGAGGTCAAACGGGATCTGCTGCTTCGCCTCGTAGCGGACGAGGTCGGGGACCTTTTTGAGCTCGACCGGAGGCGGCTTGAAGAATTTGCTCAAACCCGTTTGACCGGGGACGCTCATGCAGATCATGTGCTGTCTGGAGTCGTCCCGTTCCCGAAATTTGGTTAGGGCTTCGGCCACCAACTCGGCCGCGTTCGCCTCGGGCTGGCTAAGCAGTTTGGGGTACTCGATATAGTCGAACGCGTCGGCGACCACCTGGTCTCCTTCGCGGTGACAGCGGAGCGCCTTGAGCGCGGCCTGACCGATTTCGATGCCCCAGACACCGCTCTTGCTCGCCATGGATTTGCCGACTTGGTGGAGTAACTAGCCTGAGATGAGTCAATTCCTAATACCGAAACCGCATCGCCCGAGGATACCCATCGATACCCATCGATATCCAAGGATTGTGGTGATACCAAGGATATCGATCTCCCGAAGAGGAAATCGAGGGGAGATCCGGGTCCGCTTCGGGGAGGGTTCTCCGCGAAGAATCCGGATTCCTCCATTTTCGAAGGTCCCTCGGACATTTCCCATCCCCGTCGCTAAGTATAGTTTATTCCGCGGCGGAATGTGCCGTCAAATTTCGACCCCTCCATCCCTGGAAGATGCCAATCCCGCCGGATCGATATGCTGGACGAATGCTTCGTTTTGATCCCCTGCTCCACGCTGGAAGATTTCCCGACCCAGACGAGCGAGCCTCACGCCCGAGGTTTGTTGGGGGCTTGGACCGCACCCTGGCACCCGCAATGGTTGGCCAAGCTCGGGAAGTTGCCGCAATGGTTCCGGGCCGATACCGTCCCGGTAAAGCTCCAGAATTCCGTCCTGCTGTTGCCCGAGACGTCCGAAAAGCGTCTCCCGAACCGTTTCGAGATCGAGACCTCTGGCGCGATCGATTGCCGCGTGATTCGCGGGTCTTGTCGGGGCGATTTCCTGAGCGAATTAACGCGGGTTTGGGCTGACTTGGGGCAACCGAACGAGCCCGCGGCCGGCCGGCCCGCGATCCCGACCGGGCCGTGGGACGTCACTTGGGAAGGGGCTGACCGAAAGGTGGGGCCCGAGGATTTCTTTGCCCTCGGCTATTTGTGGCTCCAAATCCAGTTGATGACCCGCAGGCTCCGTTACACCAGCAACCTGGATGAGATCCATTTCTCTTCCCGGGTGATCGAAGCGGCGCGGGCCCTTGTCGAGGGTCGGGGCGAGGAATCGGTCGACGCGCTCCATGATGCGTATGACGTCCTGGCGGAGGAACGTGATCACTATTTTTCGGCCGACCCCAACCTGATTGACCTCACGCTCCTTGCCCCGACCACGCTCGGGAAGTCTTTGGAACGGGCCCTCGATCGGCTCGAAGCCCCAAAGGAGGTTCCGGTCAATGTGTTGATCGATCCTGCGACGGCAGCCAAGGTGGCGGAGCTTGCCCCTGCCACGGGGACCCCATCTGCCCGGCTGCTGGGGCGGGTCCGGGAGGGGAGGATCGGCTTGGCGGGTGGTGCCCCTGACGCCGCGTTTAACTTTCACCACCAGACCTTCGCCGGGGCTGCCCAGGCGATCGGGGCCGCTCGGCAAGAGATCTCCCGGTTGCTGGGGCGGGAGTGCATCGTCTATGCCCGGCCTTGTGGCGAAACGCCCGCAGATCTCGGCCCGCTGTTGGCTGACGGCGGATTTCGCGGTGCGATCCCGATCGATTTGGCAAGCGGTAGCGGTTGGAAGGAAGAGGCCAAGCTGATTTGGCAATCGGGCGGAGTCGATTTGGATGTTCTGGTCAGCCGCCCGATCGACGCGTCGGGGTCGGTCGATTTCTTGGCGCTGGGCCCGAAGTTGGGGCAGGCGATCGATAGCGGTGAGATCGCGACCGCCCTGCTGGTCCATTGGCCAGATCAAGAGAGCGAAGCCTATCGCGATTTGAGAAGGGCGGCGTCCTGGGGTTTGGCGATGGGGCGATTCCGCGACCTGGACGATTATTTCGTTCGAGGCGAACGGCCGTTTCATCATTTTCGTGGCCGCGCCGACGAGGGGGCCGGCGGGTGGCTTACCCGTCGGGTGGCCGGCGAGGCCGACGACCCGCTCTCCTCCGTGGCAGACGCTTTCCTGCGGCAGACGAGGCTCGATTCGGCCCAGACGCTCGCGGCATTGGCGACGCTGATCAACCCGCGTTTGAAGGAGCCGACAACGGCGGCGGACCATCCTCCCGTACCGACCGATCATGACGAAACCGTAGTCGCGGCCCGACGACTCTGTTGGGCTTTGGGGGGCGAGCCGGATGAGATCGAGGGGGCCAGCGCCGCTCGAGGGGCCCTGTTGCTCAATCCGCACCCGATCGGTCAACGTGTCGCGGTCCGCTTGGCGGGCGGGCCCGCCGTGGCGGCGGGGGGGCAAGGCCAAGGTTCGATCATGGCGACGGATGCCGCCGGTAAGCCGCGACCGATCTTTGTCGCGTCGCGCGGCGCCGAAGGGGGATGCGACGCGACGGTCGATCTGGCGGCCGGCGGTTTCGTCTTCCTCGACGGGACCGCACCGCTACCCAGCCGTGGTTGGTTCAAACGCCGTAAGCGGCTAGCGGAAGGGACTCGATTGTCGAACGAATTCATGGAGGTCGAACTCTCGCCCAAAACGGGTGGGGTGCAAGGGGTTTACAGCGGGAAGCTCCGAGGTAACCGCTATTCCTTGCGTTTGGTGCATCGAGATGGCCCGATCGATGCGGAGGCTCGTGATGCGATGGTCGCCGATGCGATTCGGGTGATTCGTGGCGACGAATCGGTCGGCGAAGTCCTCGTGCGGGGCCGGTTGATCGGTGCTGCGGGTGGGGCGATCGCGAGTTTCGAGACGACCTACCGACTTGTGCGCGGTTCTCGCTGGTTGGAGGTCCGGACTCGGCTGGAGATCGAACCTGGCTTGGAACTCGGGCTTGACCCGTGGGGGTCCTACTTCGCTTTTCGCAGCGCGGTTTCGGCGAATGTGCTGACCCTTGCGGCCCCACTGCGTGATCGGATGCAGCGGGTCGGTTCGGGCAAACGGGTCGACTCTCCCGGTGGGATCTTGATCGATGAGGTCGAACGCCAGACTTTGCTTTTCACCGAAGGTCGCCCCGCTCATCTACGGGTGGGTGACCGCTTCCTGGATTCGCTGCTGATCGTCCGGGGGGAACGTCGACGCGAGTTCGGGATATCGATCGGAATGGACGTCCCGGAACCGGGCTTGGCCTTGCGGGCGATCGCCAGCCCACCGCCTGTGGTTCGTACCACAGGGGCGGGTAAAACGGGCATCGGTTGGTTGGTCAACTGCTCGGCCCCCGACATCGCCTTGACCGACATGCGGGTCGAATCCGAATCGCCGCTCATGCTTTCGATGAACGCGATCAACACGAGTTCCGATTCCCGCAAGTTTCGTTTGCGGTTTTGTCGTGACTGCCGCGTCGCGGAGACGTCGGTGGTCGGTTCGGGACGCGCTTGGCAATCGGCGACGTGCGAAGGTGACCGTGTCGAACTAGCGATTGCCGGTCATGATGTGGTCCGATTGCGGGTCGAGTTTGCCTTGCCTTAAAAAGGTTCGCATTCCGTTACTGCTCAATCCGGGGCATCCCTACGTGGCATCCGAATCCGAACTGAAGACCTTTCGAGACGCGGCGCTGAGGAGTGGTCTGATCGTCCGTGACCGCTGGGAGGCGGCGGTCCGCGATGTCGGCAATGACGCGGACAAGATCGCACAGCACCTGATCGAGACGTCCGTCTTTACCCCCTACCAAGTCCAACAGCTCCGGGTCGGCCGCGGCAAGTTGACGCTCGGCCCTTACGAGATCACGGATTGGATCGGCCAGGGTGGGATGGGGCAAGTTTTTAAGGCGGTCCATTCCGTGATGGGTCGGCAATGCGCGGTCAAAGTTTTGCCGATGGAGAAATCGACCCCCGAGTCGCGGGAGAGTTTCCTGCGTGAGATCCGTTTGCAGGCCGGACTCGACTGCCCCTACCTCGTCCGCGCCTACGACGCGGGACACGACGGCAACGTGCATTACTTGGTAACCGAATACGTACCGGGGACGGACTTGCGTCGGCTCGTCCGGCAACGCGGGCCGCTCGACATGAATGCGGCCGCGAGCGTGATCCGGCAATCCTCGCTCGGATTGCATTACGCCCACGGGTTGGGCTTGGTGCACCGGGACGTGAAGCCGGGGAACATCTTGGTCACCCCCGAAGGTCGGGCCAAGGTTTCAGACGTCGGTTTGGCGGCTTGGGTAGGGATGAGCGACGACCCGAGGGCAGGCAAAGTTGTCGGCACAGCGGACTACCTTTCCCCGGAGCAGATCCGTAACCCGCTGGAGATCGGCCCCGCGAGCGATATCTATTCGCTCGGTTGTACCTTCTACTTCGCCGTCACCGGCAAGGTCCCCTTCCCCGGCGGTAGCGCCCGTGACAAGTGCCGACGCCATGTCGAAGAGACCCCTTGGCACCCGCGGCGTTTTGTCCCTGACCTGGCGGAGGAGTTCGTCGAGTTGATCGCCGAGATGATGGAGAAGGATCCGCAGCGGCGGATCGCCTCCGCGGCGATCGTCGCTGACCGACTGCTGCCGTGGTGCGACGGGGCCTCACAGGGTTTTCCTGCCGCGAGCGGCTCTAGCCCGTGGATGCCCGCCCCTCCACCCGCCGAACCGCCGCTCGAAGCCGTCGATCGGGAACAACCGGCTTTAACGCCTTCCGAAGACCACCGGTCGGACGCCTCGTCGGCCATCGGCAGCCGCGGCTCCGTCGCGATGGAAGAGCTCGGCAAACCGACCCTGCTCCCCCCGGTTCCGGGTTGGACCGATTCCTTGCGTCCGATCGATTCGACGGAGGTGCTGCGACTGTTACTGGTCTTGGCGATAGTAATCCCCATCGCCCTGTTCATCGGTGCTGTGATCGGTTTCACGATCCATGATTACCTCTGAATCACCCGCCGCTAGCCCGTCGCCCGCGACCAGAGCGGTCAGGTCGAATCCGCCGAGCTCACCGACTACCGGTTGGGACATTTCCTGGAGCTGGTAAGGTTCTTCGTCTCCGATATCCTGCGGTACCCGCGTGTAGCTGTCCCGTTCGTGAAGTTGGGCTTTTTCTTCGAGCAGGCGGAGTTGATCGGCCGTGTAGAGCCGTTCGCTCAACGGGTTGTTCGCCAATCGATAAACGATCTGGCGTTCCCGCGTGCGGTAGTGCATCCCGATCACTTCGGTGACGATCCCCTCGATTTGCAAGCCGACCCCGATCGTTTCGACCCGGTCGCCGATTTCGATCCCCTCGATCTTGACCGGTAGCCATAAGCAGGGACGCAATCGGAATCGGGTCGCGCCGAAGCGAAAGTGATAATAACCGTCTTCGTATCGGTAGCGACAAAAGATCTTGTCGCTGGGGATCTGGCCCTGGATCAGGTCGATGTCGTCGGGGTGGATCCAGTCCGTGCCGTCGGCGGGAACCCGCGGAAAGATCCCGTAATCCGGGAGGTCGGGTGGCAGTTCCGGTCGGCTTCGTTGCGGGGGGAGTGGTTCGGGCATGGCCGTTCAATCAGGGGTTAGGGGTTGCCGACACCTCGGGCGGGTCGGCGAAGATATCGAGCCGAATGTTTTCGGGAATCACCCCAGCCCGGGCCGCCCGAGTCGAGAGTTCGCGAAGCGCCCGACTCCCTTGCCCGCCGAGGTCCCGGGTCCAGTCATTGACGTACAGTTCGACGTGCCGCATCAGGATACGATCATCAAACTCTTGAGCGTACTTGCGCATCGTCGGCAAGGGTTGATCGGGGTCCGCAAGTGCCGCTTCGATCGAATCCTTGATCGTGGCCTGCACCCGGGAGACGACATCGCTAGGTAACCGCTTGCTGGCCAAAATTCCCCCTAGCGGTAGCGGGCAACCGGTTTCGTCTTCCCATCGTGTGCCGAGGTCTTCGACCAGGAAAAGGCCGCCGCTTTGCCAAGTGAATCTTCCTTCGTGGATGCAGACTCCGAAGTCGGCGGTACCCGCCATCAGTCGGGGCATGATTTCGGAGAAGATGACCTGTTCGAGTCGCGTGGTGCCGGGATAGAAGATTCTGAACAGCAAGGTCGCGGTCGTCTGTTCGCCGGGACAGAGTGTCAACTGTTCCGATGACGACGGGCGAGCACCCTCCCTTGCGGATAGGAGAAGCGGGCCGACGCCGAAACCGAGCGCCGACCCGCTGGGCAGGACCCAATAGTTGTCGGCAAGCAGCAGTGCGGCATGGAAGCTCGCCTTGGCAACATCGAGCTCCCCTGCGAGTAGGCTCGCGTTGAGCTGTTGGATATCGAGCAACTCGACATCAAATTCCAAGCCCCGCCAATCGACCCGTCGACGGAGCAAAGCGTCGAATGCGAAGGTGTCGTTGGGGCAGGTAGAAATCCCCAATCGAACCGGTCGATCCGACAGATCGGAACGGCTCATTCGGTCCCCTTCTTGTTTGGCGTTTCGAGCCCCGTGGTGCCGTCGCGATCTTCGGCAAGCAGCGTTCCCAGTCGCTCGGCGACCGCTGTTAACGCGTCACCGATCTTCCACTGGCTCGCGTTCCTGTTCCCTGCGACGTTCGAAATGCCGCGGATAATCCTCAGCGGTATTCCCGCCAAGACGCACGACATCGCAACCCCGAACCCTTCCATATCTTCTGCGGCCGCCTCGGGATAATCATGACGCCGTCGTTCTGATTGCCGCCGATCGCCGGATGCCGCACAGACCGTCAACAAACCGAGGCCGGCAAATTCGTCGAAGGCTTTGCGACCATCGTCCGGCGGGGGCATATCCAGAGCGATCACATCGCCCACCCGCGGCGTCATCTCGTCCCCCGGCCACTGGGCCCAGCCCATTTCACCGATGCTCAAGTAATTCGATTCGAAACCGCGGTCGGCGGAACCGGCCCCGAGCCCATCGACCCACACGCGGCGAAACTCGTACGCTGTCCCGATGGCGAGCGTCTCATCCAGCGCGCCGGCGATCCCGGCCAGCACGATGCGGCTGGGTCGTATGCATTCGATCAGCGCCGCCGAACGGGCTGCCGCGGCAACGACGCCTAGCCCGCAATGTTCGATCCGCCACCCGCTGAAAACGGGGTGCTCGGCATGGCCCGGGACGGAGATGCGGCGGCAAAGATCGAGCAATTCACGTGACTCGATCTCGGTCGGTATCAGCAACAGGCGGCTCATGTGACCCCGGCCATCGCCGCCAATTGGACGGTGGCTCGCCCCTGTTCCTTTTCGAGGTACCCGCGGCCGAACTTGACATTCACATGGTCCCAGGGGAGGCGATCGGTCAATTCGTAGGGTTGGTGAACTTGGCCCTGCACGTCGATACCTGCATCCGCGATCGCCTCCCACCAGAGATTCGCATTGAGGTGTTCGGACCACGCGTCCATCCTCGCCCCCCGCTGCCACGCGATCAGGATGGCCTGGCCGGTGCGGCGATCTCCTCGGCTAAGGACACCCTCCAACAGGCTGGTTTCGATATCGTGACACTTGATGTTGATGCTACGTATTTTGCGACGCTTCCATAGGTAGGCGTGCGCCCATTTGAAATACTCCCGATCTCGCATCCCGTTCCACTGGTAAGGGGTGTGCGGTTTGGGCACAAAATTGGAAACGCTGGCGGTGACGTTGGCGTAACGGCCGCGGACCTCTTTGCCGACGGTCGCGATCGTTTCCGCGAGGTCGACGATCCCGTCCAGATCGACCGCCCGCTCGCCAGGGAGCCCGATCAGGAAGTACAGCTTGATGCTCTCGTAACCGTTGGCGAAGGCGACCCGGCAGCCCTCGATCAGGTCGCTGTTTTTGATCTTCTTCCGGATTTGTTCCCGCATGTCGTCCCTGGCCACTTCGGGGGCGAGCGTCATCGAGCTGCGGCGGTCATTCCCGAGCAACAGCGGTAAGGTCCTCAACTGTTCGTTGACACGCAGGCTCGGGACACCGATCGAAACCCCCAGTGGCTTGAAGACCTCGTGAAGCCTGCGCATCAGCGGCTCGAAATGGGGATAATCGCTGCTGGAAAGCGACAGGATGCTAATCTCGTTCAACCCAGTGTTGCGATAGCTCTCGATCGCCGCGTCGACGATCGTCTCGACTTCTCTGACACGAAGGGGCCGCTTGATCACCGTGCTTTGGCAGAAGCGACAGAGGTGCGGGCAGCCCCTCATGATTTCGATCGCGATGCGGTCGTGAATGCATTCGACATACGGGACGATCGGTTTGGTCGGGAGCGGCGAGGCGTCTAGATCGTCGATCACCGCCGGGGCGATCGTGGCGGGTGCCTCGGGCCGCGACCGTCGGATGTCGACGATCCGTCCGCCCTGGTATTCCGGCTCGTAGAACCGCGGGACGTAGGCGAAAGGGATCTGCGAGGCGATCCCGGCCAAGGCCTCTGCACGCTGTCGCTTCCCAGCTTCGCCGATTAACAGTTCGCCGTCTTTGGCGATCGCCGCTCGCTTCGCTTCGATCCAGGCGTCGCAAAGCTTGGCGAGCGCCGATTCGCCGTCGCCGATGACCATCACGTCGAAATAATCGGCCATCGGCTCGGGGTTCTGGCAACACGGCCCGCCACCGACGACCAGCGGATCGGCCAGCGTCCTGGCGACCGACATCAGCGGGATCCCTCCCAAGTCGAGCATCGTCAGGACGTTCGAATAGCTGATCTCGTACTG
>JBEIRZ010000239.1:0-6835 GCA_040375695.1 Planctomycetaceae bacterium | reverse complement strand
TCCGCGTGCGTCCGCGAAGCTTCGGAATCGGCCAACCGGATTTGACAGGTCGAATCGCGTCCGACACGCAGCGGCCTGGGCGTCAGGGTGAATCGTTTCCCCTGATCGCGGCCGTTGGCGATGTACAGAGATGCCATGGGTGGTCAGGGATTGGGCAAACGGATCGGGAACGTGCGGAGCGGGTCCTTGAGGTAACCCCCTCGCCAGATTTGAAGCGGCGGCGCGTCGTCACAAGTCCCGCCATCCCCATCACCGTCTCTTCGGATCAGCGGCAAGTCAACCACCGGGCCGGAAGGAATCGGTGCGAAAGGCTCGCCGTACCCCGGAAGCGGCGTCATCGGGTCCGGAAGATCCCGCATCGGCTGCACCCGCTCTTCGGTCATCAATCCCTTGGCTTCCGCACCGGTTCCGCCGGCGGCTTGCCGCTTTTCCTGGTCCGAAGGAGACGCCGGCTCGACTTTCACCCCGCTTTTCGTCGCCGCTTCGCCGCCCGAACCCTGCTCAGAACCTTTCGCCCCACCAGGTGACGCGGCACTGGACGGCGGGGTCGAAGCTTTCGTGGCCCCGGCCGGTTGTTCGCTTAGCGGCTTCACTGCGCCAGGCGTCGTCCCGCCCGCAGCGGCGTTTGATGGCGGCGTGGCCTTCGCAGGATCAGCCGCCGCAGCCGCTTGGCCGCTGGCCGCTTTCGGATCGACCCCATTTCCCTTCGAATCGGCCCCCTTCGAGTCGGCTGACTCGGCTTTGGTCGCGGTGCCAGGGGACGGAAGGATATCGACCGCTTCCTCTGTCTTCACGACCGGCGGTAATTGCTCGGAAACGGGTTTCGAACCGGTCGCTTCCGCGGCGCTCTGCTCGACAGGGCTCGGGATGCGTGGTGCGATCAGCGGCGGCAATAGCAACGGCTTGTCGGGAACGGCCGGCAACGCGAGCCCGCTCTGAGCGACCCGTGGGACCGGCGGCAGTCGTCTGGGTCGCGCGGCACGGCGCGTCGTCGAGGCTGCTAGGGTTGTCGAGGCCGGCGTGTACGTCGTCGATAACGGCAAGTATCTGGAACCGGGCGAGTCAACCGCAGGCCGCGCTGCCGCCTCGGCCCGCGCGAATTGGCCGATCGCGCGAGCCTTTGATTCTGGGGCTGTCGACAACCGCTGCGAGATCGCTCCTGCGACAACTAGGCTGCCGCCCAAGAGGGCCGCAAGGATGTCCCGTCGGCTGATGGTAAATGACGACTCGCGTCGAATCATGGCTTCACGGTTGGGGATCGGAATGGGAGAAGATCCGAATCTTGGTGTCCTGGGAGTGGACACCTTTTCGATTCGGACCCCACCGATAAAACTCCCCAGCAAAGTCGACCCTGTCCGCGCTTCTTTACAGCGAGGCGACAACAAGATCAGCCCGATCGTTATCGCCGCGAACTTCCGCATGACCGCATCGGCCGCTGCAGCCCGGCCGATCGTTATGCGCCGAACCGGACGCCGCCGCGGTAGCGATCCGAACGCTACTTCGAGCCCTGCGATGCGAGCTCTCGCACCGCCGGCTTTTCATCGGTCAACACGTCGGCACCGACCGCCGCTTGCGTCACTTTGCCGGTCGCGGCCCACTCGGCCCCACGTTGCAGCGTCACCTGAAACGCAACCCCCTTCATCGCCTCGACGTCATGACCCATCGTCGTGTGAAAGACTCGCCCTTGGCCATAGGAGGTCGTCATCAGGATCGGCTCGTGCTCGCCCGTCCCATTCGTGGCAGGGTCGCTGAACGCCGTCGCCAACACATGCAGGTTTTCGGCAGGGCCACGGAGCTTGCCATACAACTCGTCGGTGTTCTGCATCCAACTCTTGGGCAACCCCCGGGTGATCGGATGATCGGGGTCGCGGACGATGGTCAAGAACGAAACCCGCTTGCCGTGCGTCCCTCCAGACCCTGGGCTCTTGTCTCGGGTGAAGCGACGCAAATCTTCCTTCCAACGCACATACGGGCCATCCTTTTCCGATCGGCCACCCCAGCCCCCCAAACCGATCATCCGGTTGTATTCGGCCCAAGACGGGAACGAGTTGTCGGCCGCATGCACCGCCACGAAACCGCCACCCCCCGCGACGAAGGCCTCGAACGCCTTGCGGGTCGACTCGCTCCAATCCTCGCCGTTGTAATTCGAAACGACCAAACCGTAATCAGAAAACTTCGGGGCGAATCCGCTCATGTCTTGTCCCTTGGCAGGGGTCGTCGCGACGGTGACGTCAAAGAGCCCCGTTTCGAGCAAAGTCTGGCGGATCACCGGCGTCGTCTGTTGCCACTGGTGGTTGTTTTGGCCATCGATCAACAGCACTTTGACCTTCGCGGCCGCCTCTTGCCCGATCGCCGCAAAGCTCGGTTGGGCCAAGGTAGCGACCGCGACCAACAAAAGACGAGTGGCTAGCATGCGATTCATCCGACAAACTCCTGGCGGGAACGGGTGGGGTGAGGTTCATTCGATGAGCTTTCGGCCGGTAAGAGCAGACGACGATCGCCTCTCCACCGGCTGCTACGTTATAGCAGATCCGAAACGTCCTTCTTCGTGACCGGCCGCTTCGCGCGATGCCCGCCTCAAACCGGTCCTTTCAGCGGAGACCGTATGCCGCCAATTTGGCTTCGAACCAAGCCAACTCGCGGGCGATCCCCTGGGCCAACGACACCTTGCGGATCGAGGGCGGCAACACCGACCACGCATAAGTCTCGACTTCGAAGTGACCGCTGAACTGCGGCGCATCGGCTGCCATCAGCCGCTTCACGCATTCGAGGATCTCCCCTTGCGTCGATCGCAACCGGCCGAGCTGTCGGCGAAAGATCGGGACATGGAAATGCGTCCGCAGGTGAACGTCACGCGAAGGCGATCCCTCCCGCAGCGCTTGACCCCCCTTGGCCAGCCACTTCGGCAAGTCCTCGACGAGCCGGAATCGACCCCGATCATCCAGCACACCCGTTTGGTGCAGGTAGCGGTCCTCCGCGAACCCGCCCAACTCGTCCACTCCCTCCCGGATCGCCTCGGGGTCGAGCTTCGCGATCGGAAAATCGATCGCGGCGCTGACTTGGACCTTCCCCACCATCAGCCCCGCACGGGCATAACCCGCCAACGCGTCCGCCTGTGATTCGAACATCACCGCCGAGTGGCAGACGTCGTGACAGACGCCGAGGTGGTGCCGATGGTGCTTGAGCGGCAATTCACGCTCGAAAAAAGCGACGACGTCTTCGTACCGGTCGAGCATGCAACCGGGCTCGGGCTCGATCGCGATCACGATCCGACGTCCCGACCGACGCTCCATCTTCCGCAGCCCATCCGCCAATTCCCTCAGCTTCTCACCCGCCTTGGCGATGTTCCGCGCGTCCAGCTTCGCTTCTTGCACGACCGATCCCGCTTTCGATGCCGATCCCGCTTTCGATTCGCGCCGCGACGCCCCCGCGGTTCGATCCCCACGCCGATCGGATGCCCCCCTTCCCATTCGCCCCGGCCAACCCAACGGCAACGTGCTGATCGATCCGATCCCCTCCTCGTCACGCGGCAGCATCCGCGTCAACAATTGGGCCAGCTTCAACGTATATTCGAGCCGTGCCGGTTCCCACCACGCGGGGCGATAGACCCGATGCTTGACGACCGGCAAGTGAAAATTGTCATACGGGAATCCGTTGATCGTCAGCGGCGTTAGGTCGTGCTCGGCGAGCCATTTCGCGAACGCTTCGGCCCCATCCCCCGCGATCAGCTCGTCGGCCGCCGAAGCCGGGATCCACAACCCCACCGGCAACTTGCCAACCGCTGGGTCACGCCGCCGCCGCCCCTTGGCGATCACCGCCGCATGCCGCAATAACGTCGCTCGGATCGCCGCCATGTCGGTCCCAGCATGCACGTTAGTGCAGTATCCGACGCGAGGTTGAAATCGGGTCATGAGGGTGATTCGGCTGGATGGGTGAGTAAACTGATGAGTCGGTTGAGGCATCTTGCCCGATTCTATCCCTTTTGAACACTCACCCGGATTGTCGCGACGTGAACCTTTCAGAACGACTCGCAACCGTTGATCGCCAAGCCTGGCGTCTTCGCGTAACGGCCGGCCTCCCCCTGGCCATCGCCCTCTGGTCGGCCTTAGCCGCGATGCTGTGGGAACCGCAAGCCGCACGAGCCCAACCGCTGGATAATCCGAAATTCGGGAACCGCCCCGACCCGTTCTATCCGATCGACTTCTGGTTCGCCTCACCGAACGACCAGCGGCTCGGTTCGGGGGCTCCCGGCCCCGAGTACTGGCAACAGCGGGCCGACTACGTCATCGACGTGACGCTCGATGACGACAAGCAGACGGTCACGGGTAAAGAGACGGTCACGTACTTCAACCAATCGCCCCACCCGCTCGCTTACCTGTGGTTCCAACTCGACCAGAACCGTTATCGCCCCGACTCGGAATCGGCGATGACGGCGACGGCACCCGGGCTCGATGGCCGCGTCCCCTTCGGCGTCGTCCGCTCGCTGCTGGCAAGGGAATCGTTCCCAGGCGGCTGCCAAATCGCTTCGGTAACCGGCCCGGGGGACAAGCCTCTTGACTTCACCGTCGTCGGGACGGTGATGCGGGTCGACCTCCCGAAGATGCTGATGCCCGGCGAAAAGGTCCAGCTCAAGATCGCCTTCTCACACAATATCACTGACGCCAAAGTGATCCGTGGCCGCGGCGGCTACGAATACTTCCCCGAAGACGGCAATCGCATCTACGAAATCGCGCAGTGGTTCCCGCGGCTCGCCGCCTACACCGATTACGCCGGGTGGCGCCACGACCAATACGTCGCCCTGGGCGAATTCACCCTCGAGGTCGGCGATTACGTCGTCCGCATCACCGTCCCCGATGACCACATCGTCGCGGCCAGCGGCGAGCTGAAGAACCCCGACGCGGTCCTCACGCCGGCACAACGCGAACGACTCGCCCAAGCCGCCAAGGCGAAGGAGCCGATGTTCATCGTCACCCCGGAAGAGGCCAAGGCGGCCCAATCGAAAAAGCCAGCCGACCGTTCGGGCACGACCAAGACTTGGGAATTCCACGCCAAAGATGTCCGCGATTTCGCCTTCGCGACGAGCCGCAAATTCATCTGGGACGCCGTCGGGCACCCCGTCCAAGGCCGCACCGTGATGGCCATGTCCTACTACCCCAACGAGGCCGAGCCGCTCTGGAGCAAATACTCGACCGCCTCCGTCGCCCACACCCTGAACGTCTACGGCAAATACACCTTCGATTACCCCTACCCCGTCGCGATCAGCGTCAACGGGCCGATCTACGGGATGGAATACCCGATGATCTGCTTCAACGGCCCACGCCCCGATCCCGATGGGACCTACAGCGATTCGACCAAGTACGGGCTCATCTCCGTCGTCATTCATGAGGTGGGTCACAACTGGTTCCCGATGATCGTCAACAGCGACGAACGCCGCTGGACCTGGATGGACGAAGGGCTCAATACCTTCCTCCAATACCTCGCCGAACAGGAATGGGAGGACGATTACCCCAGCCGCCGCGGCGAACCCGCCGATATCGTCGGTTACATGATCAGCCCCGACCAACGCCCGATCATGACCGAAAGCGAATCGCTCCTCCAATTCGGCAACAACGCCTACGCCAAACCGGCGACCGCGCTGAACATCCTCCGCGAAACGGTCCTCGGCCGCGAACTCTTCGATTTCGCCTTCAAAGAATTCGCCAACCGCTGGCGGTTCAAACGCCCAATGCCCGAAGATTTCTTCCGCACCATGGAAGACGCCTCCGGACAATCGCTCGATTGGTTCTGGCACGGCTGGTTCTTCTCCACCGACCATGTCGATATCGCGCTGGACCGTTTGAGGCTCTACCAAATCGATTCGGGCGATCCCGACGAATCGTCAAATCGCAAACGACAACAACGCGACCAACGCGAACCCTCGCTCTCCAAAGAACGTAACCAATCACTCCCCAAACGCGTCGATCTCCTCCCCGGGCTCAAAGATTTTTACAACGATTACGACGAATTCGAAGTCTCCGATGACGACCGCAAGGCGTTCGACAAATTCGTCGAAGGGCTCGATCCCGACGACCGCGAATTGCTCCGCAAGAAGACGAATTTTTATGTCCTCTCCTTCCGCAACGTCGGTGGCCTCGTCTCGCCGATCATCCTCGATGTCGTTTACGAAGATGATTCCAAACAGCGGATCACCATCCCCGCTTCGATCTGGCGGGTCGACCCGCTGGCCGTCGACAAACTGATCATCTCCGACAAGCTGATCCGCCGCATCGCGATCGATCCCCAGCGCCAGACCGCCGACTCGGACGATGCCAATAACCATTGGCCCCCCAAACTCGTCCCCAGCCGCTTCCAACTTTTCAAGGAATCCAAATCGTCCAACCCGATGCGGAAGGCCCGCGAAACGGCCGAGAAACAGCGCCAAGCCCAAGAGAAAAAATCCGCCGATGAGGCCAAATCGAAATCCGATGCCGACAAGACCGACCCCAAACCCAATGGGGATAAAGCGGATGAAGCTAAATCGGATCAAGCTAAGGGCGACGACCTAAAGAAAGATGGCACGAAGCCGGCCGAGCCCATGAAGGACGGTGACAAGAAGGACGATGCGAAGAAGGATGATGCGAAGAAGGATGATGCGAAGAAGGACGATGCGAAGAACGACGATCCCAAGAAGGACGATGACAACACGGACGATGACAACAAGGACGATGCCAAGAAGGACGATGCCAAGAAGGATGATGCCAAGAAGGATGATTCAAAGGATGACGCTGACATGAAGGACGATCCCAAGTCGCAAAACCTGAAGAGCAACCCTTCCGATGACCAAAAGCCCGAACCT
>JBEIRZ010000334.1:0-5082 GCA_040375695.1 Planctomycetaceae bacterium | reverse complement strand
GCCGACCCGACGATCACCAACGCCGACAACGTTACGCCACTGTTGGCCGCGGCGGGGGTGGGCGTCTTGGGAAACGGCGATGATTCGGCGGGGACCGAAGAAGAAGCGATCGATGCGATCAAATTGCTGTTGGATCATGATGCCGACATCAACGCGGTCGACGCCGAAGGGAAAACCGCCATGCACGGAGCCGCTTTCCAAAGTTGGAACAGCTTGGTGCGATTGCTGCACGAGCGTGGCGCACAGATCGCGATCTGGAACCGCAAAAACAACCTCGGTTGGACGCCGCTAATGATCGCCCAAGGGCATCGGCCGGGTAATTTTCGCCCTTCACCCGAAACCATCGATGCGGTCGAGGCGGTGATGCGGGCCTGCGGTGTCGAACCGCCGAAGTGACGACGCATGAACGAATCCGCGTGCGAGCGGCTTAACCACTCAACACCAAGGGTTGCCCGCCCAAATCAGATCGGGTCCGACGCGCCGCACAAATAGTATCACCGGATGATACTACTTCATGATCGTCACCCTTCTTTCAGCATTTTCTCGCAGCGCTGCGGCGATACCTTGACGCTGGTACCCAGGGGCTGCGCGAAGAGGCTGACGCGAAGCTCCTCGATCAGCCAGCGGAATTCGCAATCGGCCAATGACTCGGGGGCCGCTTGTTGCAAACCCTTCGCGGCGAGCCACTGCGTCCAAAGTAGTCGGACCTGCTGCGTCGCGTCGGCGTCGCGTCTGGCAGGGTCGCTCCGTCCCTTCTCGATGCGATACGCGATCGCCTTGAAGTAACGCGGGTAATGCTTCAGCCATGTCCAGGGGACCGACCCCATGAACCCCTTGAAGGTCAAGCCGGCGACTTGACCCTGGATGTCTTGCAAGATCGGGCTCTGTCCGCCCCGCGGCAGCGATTCCCAAGCGCCGCGGGCCTGGTGGTAGGCTTGGGCCAAAGCCGGAAGCCACGTCGCGACTTCGCAAGCGGCTTCGGAGATCTTGCGTTGGGGCCGGAGCGACGCGACGTCGTACTCATCGCGGGTCCGAACGATCGGCCGGTCCTCGACAAAGCCGCGACGGGCGAGCAGGTCGATCAGCGACATTTCGAATTCGGCCGCAGGGAGAATCGAGGCCAATCGCAATTTCGCAGACTCGAATTCCGGCAGGTAACGGACTTGGGTTCGCAGCTCTTTCCGCTGCTTGATCGAAAAGAGTCGCACCAAAGCCTGGCGGGTCGATCGGTCTGCCGTCGCTTGGTCGGGGAACGCCGCGGTATCGACCGATTCGCCGCGGTCGACGAGCCCTGGGAAGAGTGCCACACGAACGCCGCCGCGGTTACGGACGACTTGCGGCGGCAATTCCTGAAGGTCGAAATCTTTCATCCCCGTCCGTTGCCACGACTCATCGCCGACCTCTTGGGTCGCGACGGCGATCGCGGCGAAGCCCAACGATTTCTGGAGCTCGCCGAGGTCCCGCGATTGTGCGACCTCGACCCCCTTGTCGTCGACGACCTTGATCAGGAATTTGAAGTGCTCTTCGATCTTTTCTTCTTCGAGGTCGGCCGGGGTGATCGGCATCTCGGCCTCTTTCGATAACGCCTCGAGCAGCGTCGGCATGAAAGCGACCTGTCCGTACTTCGGGGTCAATCGGCTCAAGACGCGTTTAGCGACATCGGCAGCGGGGACGAGGTTCCTGCGGATCCGTTTGGGGAGCGATTTGATGATGCTGATCACCTTCGCCTCCAGCAGCCCCGGGACGAGCCACCCCAGTCGATCCTCGGAGACTTGCGAAAGTGCCGCGGCGGGGATCGTCAGCCGGATACCGTCGGCGTCTGACCCGGGCTCGAATCGATATTCCAACGGCAATCGCGTTTCGCCGATCACGAGTTCATCCGGGAACGAATCGGGCGACTGCGGCGTGTCGTCGATCGTCACCAGATCGTGCGGCCGCATGTAAGGCGAAGGGAACCCTTCGGGGTGCTCGGGGTCGGTCGCGGCTTCCTGCGGATTGGCCTCTTTAGGGACAACTTGGGCGAGCTGGTCGAGGACGTCCGTCGCACCGATCTTGCCTCGAACACCGATCTTGTTGATAACCCGGGGCGGGGGAGGGTACTGCGTGTCGTATTTTTCTAACCGGGCGCGATCGACGATGAATTCGGGCAACCGCGAATGATAGAACTCGCTCACCTTCAGCGAATCGACGACCAGTTCGCGGCGACGGGTCCTGGCCGCGAGGTCGCTGATCGCTTCGATCAATTCGTGATTGAACTTCACGAACCGGGCTTTCGTCGCCATGTCACCGTTGACCAAACCTTCTTCGATCAAAAATTCGCGGGCGGTTTGAGGATCGATCGGGGCCAGCGTCCGTCGTCGGCGGGTGACGATCGGCAAGCCGAAGAGGGTCAACTGTTCGTAGCAAAATGCCGCGCCGGCTTTCGCGTCCCAGTGCGGTTCGGAGTGATGGCGTTTGGGCAGATTCCCTGCGACCGGTTCGATCCAATCGGGGCGGATCATCGCGACGGTGCGGGCGTATTGTTTCGTCGTCTCGACAAGTTCCGCGGCGACGATCCATTTCGGTTTCGATTCGAAGACGCCGCTCCCAGGCCACAGCGACAACTTCAGCCCACGGGCACCGGTGTATTCCGCGCGATCCCCTGCCATCGCGATCCCTGACAGGAGCCCCGTCAACAAGGCCTGGTGGATCGCGGTGTAACGCTCGGGCTCGACGACTTGCTGTGCGTCATCGCTGAACCGGATCCCCCCATGTATCCCGCCATGAATGTGTACCCCGCCAGACAGGTGGGACTCGCCGGGTGTGTTGGCCTGCGCAGACCCTTGCGTTTCGGGCCTCCCTTTGGCCTGGTCACGATCCGCGGCGTTGGGTTTGTGTCGTCTGCGGCCGCGGCCCGACTCCAAGCCGTGGGCGATCTCTTTCAATTGGCGATAGACATCGGCCCATTCGCGGATTCGCTGGACCGAGATGAATTGGTTGCGAAGGGTCCGGTCGAGTTTGCTGCGCGAAAAGGACTCGCGGCATTCTTGGTAATACTTCCAAAGCTTCAGATAGCTCAGGAAATCGCTCTTCGGGTGAACGAATTGGGCGTGGGCCTTGTCCGCCGCCTCTTTGCGATCGGGTGGCCGGTCGCGAGGATCTTGCGTTTCGATCGCCGCGGCGATGACGAGGATTTCGGGCAACACGCCGAACTCGATCCCCCCCAAGATCATCCTGCCGACGCGTGGGTCGACGGGCAACCGGCCGAGCTTCCGTCCGATCTCGGTCAACCGATCGAATTCGTCGACGGCACCGAGCTCGCGAAGGGTCAGGTACCCTTGGCGAATGGCATCGGGTCGGGGCGGGTCGATGAAAGGAAACTCGTCGAGGCTGCCGAGGTTCAGCGACAACGATTGCAAGACGACGGCGGCGAGGTTCGAACGTCGGATTTCGGGGGTCGTGAAAGCCTCACGCGATTCGTAGTCCTGTTGCGAATAGAGCCGGACACAGATCCCGGGCGAGACGCGACCGCAGCGGCCGCTCCGTTGATCGCAACTGGCGCGGCTGACCGGCTCGATCGGCAAGCGCTGCACGCGGCTGCGGGGGCTGTAGCGGCTGATCCTGGCCGTCCCCGAATCGATGACGTACTTGATCCCGGGGACGGTCAGCGACGATTCGGCAACGTTCGTCGCGAAGACGACACGCAGCCGCGATCCGCTGGGGTGAAAAATCCGTTGCTGCTCGCTTTGGGGCAACCGCGAATAAAGCGGCAACAGGTCGACCTGGTTGGCCCTCCCTAAATTCTTGTAATACCCCGCGACGCTGTGCGAGACCTCTCGGATGTCGCGTTCGGTCGGGAGGAAAACGAGGATATCGCCGGGGCGTTCCTTAGCGAGCGACGTGATCCCCTCGATCACGTGTCGCGTCAGGTCGTAACGGTCCCAAGCGTCGGCGTCGTCATCTTCTTCGTTCCAAGGGAGATACCGGATCTCGACGGGGTAACCGCGGCCCTCGACCTTCATCACCGGGGCGGGGACGCCGTCGATGGAAAAATGTTCGGCGAAGCGTTCGGCGTCGATCGTCGCGGAGGTGATGATCAGCCGAAAATCGGGGCGTCGATCGAGCAACCGGCGGAGGTACCCGAGCAAAAAGTCGATGTTCAGCGAACGCTCGTGCGCCTCGTCGACGATGATCGCGTCGTAAGCCTGCAGGTCGCGATCGGACTGTGTTTCGGCCAACAGGATCCCATCGGTCATCAGCTTGACGAGCGTCGCGTGGGAAGTCTGGTCACCGAATCGGATCTTGTAGGCGACCCGTGCGTCGCCAGACGTTTGCAATTCTTCGCCCAACCGCGCGGAGATGCTCCGCGCCGCCAAACGCCGCGGTTGGGTGTGGCCGATCATCCCGCGGATCCCGAACCCCGATTCCAACAGCAGCTTCGGCAATTGCGTGCTCTTGCCGCTCCCCGTCTCGCCGCACACGACAAGGACACGGTGCTGGGCGATCAGCCGCAGCAGTTCCTCCCGGTGCGCGGTGATCGGCAGGTCAGACGGGTATTCGATCGGCGGTATCGACGCCTTTCGCTCGGGCAACGGATTCAAAAATTATCCTTCGCGAAGTGGCGACAGCGGGCCAACGATCGGCGACCACTGGCGAATCATCGGATGAGATTCCCGGAAATGACTAAGCCATCGACGGGGCCGACGATCGGCGAACCGAGCAGGTTGTCGGTCACCATCACCCCGGACGACCCTTCGACGCGGATCGAAACCTTGTCGCCGGTCGTGTTCTTTTGCGGCTCTTTCCCCGGCTCCGGCTTCGATTGGGCATCGTCACCGACGGGACGGTCGTTGCGGATCAGGCAATCCGAAATGCGGCTGTCGGCAACGTTGCGTAACAACAACCCGGCCGAGTCGCAATCGAGGATCGAGCTGTCGGTCAGGTTGAAGCGGCGGCACTTATCGAGGATCACCCCCGCTTCTTCCCGCCAGACGTTCGACAGGTGCAAACCGCTGATCGTGCAATCTTCGCAGTCACGAAAGACGACCCCGTTGTTGGCCTGGGCGGTGTTGCCATAATCGTATCGCGGGTTCCGATCGAGGT
>JBEIRZ010000644.1:0-1642 GCA_040375695.1 Planctomycetaceae bacterium | reverse complement strand
TTCTTTTCGCAGATCGGCCGCAAGCCCGCGGAGGACCCGCGCGAGACGATCATTTTCAACAGCGGCGGTGGCGAGGTGAAGCACCTCGTTGGCGGTCGTGACATGAAGCCGAAGTTTCTCGGTGGCGACATTCCGGAAGTCGCGGGCAAGGATCGCCGGGTCGTGATGGCCCAGTGGTTGACTTCGAACGAGAACCCGTTCTTTTCACAGAACCTGGTCAACATCGTATGGAACCACTTCTTCGGGAAGGGGATCATCAACGAGGTCGACGACATTCGGGTCAGCAACCCGCCGGTGAACGCCGAGTTGCTCGACGCTTTGGCGAAGAGTTTTTCGGAGTCGGGTTATGACTTCAAGAAGCTCGTTCGTGACATTTGCAATTCGCGGGCTTATCAGTTGTCGACCAAGACGAACCCGACGAACGAGGGGGATACGCGGAACTTTTCGCACGCGGCGCTCCGTCGGATCCGATCGGAGATCCTGCTCGATTCGATCACCCTGGTGACCGGGACGAAGAACAAATTCGAGGGGTTACCGATGGGGGCCCGCGCGGTGCAGATCGCCAACGGGAACACGAGCAATTACTTCTTGACGACCTTCGGTCGGGCGAAGCGTGAGACGGTTTGCGGTTGCGAGGTGAAGGTCGAGCCGAACCTGTCGCAGGCGTTGCACCTGCTCAACGGTGAGACGATCGCGTCGAAGATCGCGGAAGGGAAATTGGTCGAGTCACAGTTGGCTGCAGGGGTTGCGCCGATGCAAATCGTCGAAGAGCTCTATATCCGCTCCCTTACTCGCAAGCCGACGGCAGCCGAAGCCGAAAGATTGAACGCGGAGATCACGGCCGCGGCAGACAAGCGTGTTGCGATCGAGGACATTTTCTGGGCGCTGTTGAACTCGCGGGAGTTCGTTTTCAACCACTGATGATCATGCGTAGAATCCTGACTTTCACCTTCGTTGCCGCCTGGTCGGCCGTCAGTTTCGCCGAGGAAAAGGCCCCACCGAAGGTCACCTACGACGACGACGTCAAACCGATTTTCCAGCAAAAGTGTTTTTCTTGTCATAACCCGGACAAGAAGAGCGCGGACCTGGACCTGACGAACTACACCAACCTGATGCAGGGGGGTGCGTCGGGGGCGTCGGTCGAAGCGGGGGACTCGTCGGCGAGCTACCTCTTTGACCTCGTTTCGCACAAGTCGGAACCGGTGATGCCGCCGGAATCGCCGAAGATCCCGGACGAGATGATCGAAACGATCCGGAAGTGGATCGATGGCGGGTTGCTCGAAAACAAAGGGAGCACCGCGAAGGCGGCCAAGAAGAAAAAATTCGACATGGGTTTGGCCGCGCCATCGACGGAGCGTCCTGCTGTCGTCCCGATGCCGGCGAGGATGAGCCTTCAGCCCGTCGTGCAGTCGGTCCAGCGGACGGCACTCGACGCGATCGCGACCAGCCCGTGGGCGCCATTAGCGGCGATCAGCGGTCACAAACAGGTACTGCTTTATCACACCCAAACGCTCGAATTACTCGGGGTGTTGGCATTTCCGGAAGGGGTGCCCCGGGTATTGAAATTCAGCCGCAACGGTAACTTGCTGTTGGCTGGTGGCGGCGTGGGTGGGGCGAGCGGCCGGGTCATCGTTTGAGACGT
>JBEIRZ010000393.1:0-4165 GCA_040375695.1 Planctomycetaceae bacterium | reverse complement strand
CTTTTTGGCAGCCTTACTGGCGTGACGGCCGCTGCCGTCACCGGTGTCGAGGATCCCGCCGGCCGGGTTGAGCTCAGCGAGAACCGCTGCCAGCCGTTTTCGTGCGGCAGTAGCGGCGTAAGTTTCTGTTTCTTCAGGGACAAGTATTTCCGCGAAAGGCGCGTCGTTCATGTCGAAAAGTTCGCCGTCCTGATTCAGCTTCCAGTTGGCATCTCGTACGTACCACATTGATGCCAGTTGATTGAATACCCAGTCGCGAGATTTTCCGGCTGCCCCACGAAGCTGCGATGCAAAGCTGACTCCGTCGAACTTGGTTTTTTCGGGCAATTCGGCTCCGGTCAGTTCAGCAAACGTGGTAACGAAATCGGTCGAGTCGATCAGGTCATCGGACACTTTACCGGCGGGGGTTTTGTCTGGCCAACTGACAATCAAAGGGACGAGGCCGCCGCATTCAAGCATGCTCCCTTTCATGCCTGACAGACCCCGACCGCCGATCGTCGATAGCGCTGCTTGGCCCTTAGCGGTACCGTTGTCACCGATGAAAATGAGAAGCGTATCGTCGCGCAGTTTCAACGAATCGAGTTCATCGACGATTTTCCCAACGAGTTTGTCCATGTACAGAATATTGTCAGCGAACAGCGTCTTGCTTTCCGGGGCACTGTCGGGAGTCGGTCGGATTTCGCCATGAACGTGCGACAGCGAGTAATAAAGGAAGAACGGTTTGTTTTGATTTCTGCGGATGAAGCCGATCGCTTGTTCTTGCATCAGGTCGGGCATGTATTGACCGTCAGCGAGCTCTGACGCTTTGCCGTTGCTTGTATAGGGTTCGGGTTTTCCGCCTTGCTTGTTCCAGTAAACGCCGCTGCCGTTGAATCGCAAATACTCATCGAACCCGTGGTCGCCCGGGAGCCCGGGAAGCTGGCCCCATTTGCCGATCGCTGAAGTTGCGTAACCGACGGATTTAAAGAGTTTTGGAAGAACAATCTCCGACGGGTCCATTCGGATGCAGGCATCTTGATTGGTTGATCCGTTACGGAACGCATAACGACCCGACATGATCAAGGCTCGCGACGGTCCACAGAGCGACGCGGTGAAGGCACGTGTGTAGGTGGTACCGGTGCTGGCAAGTTGATCGATGTTCGGTGTTTTGTAATGGTCGGATCCGTAACAGCTCAAGTTGCCGATACCGAGGTCATCGGCAAGGATGAAAATGACATTCGGCGGTTTGGGCGCGGTCGCGAACGAGCGGCTTTGAAGAGCTAACAACGCGACGACGAGCAGAGCGATTCGGACAGTAAGCATATTTTCCATTAGCGATGAACCTCACTTCTGTTCTACGACTGCTTCAGACATTGGATTTCGCGACGTTGGCGTTGCGGCGGAAGAAGTTCGCCGGGTCGTGCTTCTGCTTGAGCTTCAGCAGCCGTTCGTGATTGGGCCCGAAGAGCGACGGTGACCCTGATTCCGTTTCATAGGTTTGAAAATTGGCATAGAGCGATTCGTTGGTCTTGGGACGCAAGGCCTGCAGCCATCGCTCGCCCCAGGCGAAGCGAGATTCGTTTTCCTTCGGGTCCGACCAGTTGTAGGCGACACGGAGGTGGACCGAATGTTCTTGGCGATGGGGAAAGGCGGTCGCATCCGGCTTAACCCGACAAACCGCGCCGTGCATGTAATGGCTGAGCCCGAAGACGGCGTCGGGGGACGCGGCCGCCAATTGGTCGACCAGGATTTCGATCATATCGTCCGTAATCTCGTTGCGGTACACCGTCTGGATCGCGCGGTAAGCCGGCGGCGGGACGTTGGTCGGGTTGGTGACGGCGGCTTTTTCTGCGAGCATGAAGAAGGGTTGACGTTTGATGTCCACCTTGGTCGGCTTGGCGATCGTGCGGATCCGCGCGAGCATCTGGTCGGCTTGGGCGTCGCTGGCGACATGACAGAAGCTGATGAAGACCCCGGCGATTCCTTGGGTCAGGTTAAGGTTGGCTTGAAATCCGTCGGGGGCTTGTCGCATCACGTCGCGAAAGCCGCGGAGGACTATTTGGGCATCGGCGACGCTGAAGTGAACATCGCCGGCGAAAACGGGATCGATCGGGTGGAGCCGCAACCGGAGCGATGTTGTCGCGCCGAAATTAGCCCCCGCACCCCGGAGCCCCCACAACAGCTCGGCGTCGGCATCGTCGCTGGCCGTCATCGGTTCCGCGTTGGCATTGATGATCGTGGCCGCATGGAGTTGATCGCAGCAGGCGCCGAAGAGGCCAGACAACCAACCCAAGCCGCCGCCCAGCGTCACGCCGGCGGCACCGACACCGGGGCACTGGCCCAGGACGGGGACCAAGCCATGAGCGCCTGCCGCACGAGCGACATCACCCGCCAACGCGCCCCCTTGGGCCTCTAAGAGACGTTTGTCGGGGTCGATGGTGATCCGGCTGAGCGGCGACAGGTCGATTACCAAACCGCTGCAACTCCCCCACGCCAGATAAGAATGGCCGCCGCCACGGACCGCGACTTGCAGCTTGTGATCGCGGGCGAATTCGATCGCGTGCCGCGCATCATCCGCGTTCCCACACCGGACGACCGCCACCGGTTGGCTTTCGATTCGCGGATTCCAGTAGAAGACGCGTTTGATGCGATCGAATGTCTCGTCGCTCGGCAACACGAGTGTCCCGTGAAGCTTCTTGCGGAGCCGGTCGAACGTATCGGGGTTGGGATCGGGCTCGGAATGAGGGGATGCGTTGAGGGCGTCGGTACCGAGCCAATAACCGGCACCGGTGAGCGCTGCGGCTTGCTTGACGAAATCCCGCCTGTTGTTTCGTCGGCGGGCGCTGTTGTCGGTTGTCATCCCTTGATCGTGAGTGGCGTTGGCTGGAAGGGAAATCGAATCGCTCATCAGGTTTCGTTCCGTTCGGAGCTCGTCGGGCGGCGGCAATTCAACGGCCCGCCGGAGCCGACCTTGCTGCCGGGGCTTGGGCAGCCGCGTCGGGGACTTTTGACTGGGAGGCCGCGTCGATCCCTTGGGATCGGCAGGCCCAGAGATTCTAGCATGGTCCGACAACGCTTTTTCGTTGGTGAAGAAGGGCTCGCGAGACAATCCCGTCGAAATGCCGAAAAAACGGGACTCACCGGGTCGATGGAGCGTCGGGCCGGCTGATCGATTAGAATGAAAGCGTTGATTTCGGTTGGCACGACTTAGGAACGTACCGCATGGCGAGTGTCCCCAAGCCTTACCTCACCCCCGAAGAGTACTTGCATCGGGAGCGGAAGGCCGAATTTCGTTCGGAGTATTACCGCGGCGAAACCTTTGCCATGGCAGGGGCATCGGCAAACCACAACCTGATCGTGCTCAACGCGGGCGCGTCACTCCGAGAGCAGTTGCGCAAAAAGCCATGCCGCGTTTATCCGAGCGACTTGAGGCTGAGGATTCAGGCGAAGGGACTTTACACCTACCCGGACCTTTCGGTCGTTTGTGGGGAGCCTCAGTTGGAATCGGATGCGGGGGACGTCCTGTTGAACCCGGTGGTGATTGTCGAAGTGTTGTCGGAATCGACCGAGGCTTACGACCGGGGAAAAAAGTTCGAACATTACCGTACGATCCCGACACTGCGGCATTACGTCTTGATCTCGCAAGACCGTCATTCGATCGATTGCTTTTCGCTGCGTGACGACGGCAGTTGGAATTTGGCGAACTGTCAGGGGCTCGAAGGGAAGGTGACACTGGATTCGATCGACGGGGAGCTCGCGGCGTCCGAGGTTTACGACAAGGTTACCTTGGCGACTTAGCACCCGGTGCAGGTGATCGCATCGTCATTGAAAACGTGTCAAGCTAGTCGATCCTTTTCGGGCTCGGCTCGCGTCACCACGCGCGGCGAGTTCCACACACTTCATTCCCACCTGAACGTCGATCATGAACCGCTTTGTCACATTTCTTATCGCCCTTTCGGTTCTTCCCCTTTGCGAATCGGTAGTCGGCGCGGCGGACCGGCCGAACGTCGTTTTGATATTGGCCGATGACCTTGGGGCCCGTGACTTGGGGTGCTTCGGGAGCGTTTATTTTGAGACGCCGACCCTGGACCGATTGGCGTCGCGGGGGGTACGGTTGACCCATGCCTATTCGGCGAGCCCGCTCTGTTCGCCGACGCGCTCGAGCATCATGGTGGGCCAGCACCCG
>JBEIRZ010000201.1:0-7985 GCA_040375695.1 Planctomycetaceae bacterium | reverse complement strand
GTTTGGTCCGCCGAGCGCGGCGCATCATTGACCGGGGTGACGTCGATCGATACCGTCGCGATGTTGCTGTCGAACCTCCCGTCGTTGACCCGGAAGGTGAAGCTGTCGCTACCAAAAAAGTTGGCCTCCGGTCGATAGGTCCAACTGCTACCGCTGCCGCTCAACGCCCCGTGCGCGGGTTGGCTGACGATCGAATAACTCAGCTCGTCGTTGTCCTGGTCCGTCGCCACCAGCGTGATCGCACGCTCCCTATCTTCTTCCGTTACCACCGATTGCCCTTCTGCGACCGGAGGGTTCCGCGGCACGACCACGATCGACCAATTCGCGACGTTGCTTTCCAGGCCGCCATCGGAAGCCTTGAAGGTGAATCCGTCGGGTCCGCTGTATCCGGCGTTGGGGGTGTATACGAGCTGCGAGCCTGAACCGCTGAGCGTCCCGTTGGCCGGCGGCGTGACGATCAAGTAATTCAACGCATCACCATCGATATCGCTGGCGATCAGGGATATCGCCCGGGACGAATTCTGATCGACCTCGAATCCCGTCTGCCCCTCGGCGATGGGTGCATCATTGACCGCGGCCACCGTCAGCGTCACCGTGGCGACTTCCGAATCGGAATTGCCATCGCTGGCCTTGTAAGTGAACCGATCGACGCCGTTGAAATTGGCCGCCGGGATGTAGACGTAACGGCCGCTCGCATCGAGCGTCACCGTGCCGTTGCTGGGGCCGCTTACCAAGGCCGCGGTGAGGCTGCTCCCTTCCGCGTCGCTATCGTTCGCCAATAACCCCGGGGCATTCACGGTCAGCACCCCGTCCTCGAGGACCGCACCGGCATCGCCACGGGCGACGGGCGCCTGGTTCCGAGGCCCCGCCGGACGCCCCACGATCCGGACGTTGTCGACGTTGGCGTCCTCCGCCGAATCGCTCATCGTCCCTCGGAAGCGGACCCGCACGTCGGACCCTTTGAACGGCGTCAAATCGACCGACTCGGGGTTCCAAGCGTTTTCGGCAGACTGGTCCCCACGCAGCGCCCTCACGTTTTGAGTCCACGTCACCCCGCCATTGGCGGACACGTCCAACGCGACGAATTCCCCAAGGTCAAACGAAGACTCGATCAGCCAATCGAATCGCAAGGTCACCAAGTCCATATCGAGCGTGTTGATCGGCACGCCGTTGTTCCGCAGCGTCAGCGTCGCGCCGGATGCGGCCCCATCGATCTCCGCCGAAAACCGCCCGTCCGTCGCACGCTGCGTCGAACGGAACCAATCGTTCTGCGAGTCTTCGACCCACAACCCATTCCACTCGGCCACTTCGAAACTGTCGGCGAACATCAAGACCTCCGCCGGCTCGTTGTCCGCGTTGACCAACGCGATGTCCGCCGGGTTCAAACCCGCATACCGTGGATCCGCCGAAACGACACCACCGATCACCACGTTGTACTCGATCGGGCCATCACTCGACGCGTCATCCACCCCGGTCACCGTAACCGTCTGCGGCACGTTCCAATTCGTCGCATCAAAAACGACCGCCGCGGTGTTGACCACCCCCTCCGTCGTGTCGCTGCTGACGATCGGCACCCGCACCTCGGCCGTCGGTTCTGAATCGAGCCTCACCGTGAAGGTCACCGATGTCCCGAGCTCGGTCGTTTGGCTCCCCGATAGCCCGGCAACCGTCACACCCGCGACGTCATCATCGCGGTTGGCCAACGTCGCATCCGGTGGCTCGATCCCCTGATACGCCGGGTCCGTCGAAACCGCCGCGCCCAACCGGATCGTGAAGGCGACATCGCCATCGTCGACGCGATCGTCAACCCCGGTCACAACGACCGCCTGCGGCACACCCCAATTCTCTGGCGTGAACCGGATCGATTCGACACCGACTCTCCCTTCGGTCAAATCGGACGACGCGATCGGGATCGTTACTTCGGCGGTCGGTGCCGTCGAGAGCACGACGCTAAAGCTGACCGATCCTCCCGCTTCGCTGGTGAATGCCGACGGGCTCGGGGGCGATACGACAACCGCCGGGCGACTGACGTCCCCTTCCAAAAAGGCCAACGTGCGACGGAGGAACGTGTCTTGGTTGTTCGGGTCGGCCGCTGCCGTTTGCATCGTCTCGAACGGCACCGTCGAAAAGACGACCCCGAAACCTCCAGCCGAATAATCGCCGCGGAAGCTGACCCCGGTGAACGGGTAGAGCGCACCCGACTGGCCATGCGAAAACAAACCTTGGGCCCCGGCGACCGGCACCACCGCGTCTGCATACAACGTCTGATAACCGGCAGGGACCTGGATCCCCACGCTCATCCCTTCGCTGATCGGGTTCCCCGAAACACCCGTCGCCGTGTGGTTCGAGACGATGATGTCGTCGACGAACGCATCGACCTTTAGATAGTTGAGCCGGAACGCGTCACTCACTCGGTTATAAAGGACGTCTTGCCCCGACAAGAAAACCCGGCCGCCACCATCAAGGTAAGTCTGGAGCGCCGATTGCTCGCCGGCTGACAGACCCGCGGTCGAACTGAGATAATCGGTCCCCGTCGTCCAAATGACGATCTTGTATCCCGCAAGCTCAGCAGCCGTTGGCGTCCTGCCGATCGAGAATGCGTCCCAAGTGTCGTAAGCGTAACCGACCGCTTGCAGCGAACGATGGAAGTACGACTCATAGGGCTCGCCCTGATCGTCATCGACCAACAACACCGCCGGCAGCTCTCCCGTAGCGAAACTGTTGACCGACGACGTCGTCACGTTCCCCACGCCGTCCCGCACCCTGACCTGATAATAATAGGTCGTCCCGGTGGCCAGTCCCGTCAGCGTCAACTCGTGGGCCGTTTTGGGCGAAGTCGACGCGACGCGCTGCAGCAGCGATTCTGGGGTGAGCCCATAAAAAACTTCCGCCGTCGCCGGCTCGTCTGTCGACCAACTGACGGTCGCGTTGATCGCCAGCGGGTTGGCGGACAAACCGCTGATCTGGGGCGCAAGCCCATCGACCTTCGCCGTCGCCACCTGGTTTCGTGCCCCGTAGGTCGCCGTCAGCACATCGCCATGGACGACCTGCAACCGCCCATCGGCGACCGGGCTTCCGGCGGCCAACGCGATCGTTCCGGCGAAACGCCCGCTACCCGCACTCGTCTCGGTCAATGTCACCGACTCGGCCGTCGTCTCGGTCGTCCCCCGGACCGATACCGTGATCGTCTCGACCGCAGCCGAATTCAGGTTGGCCGCCGCATCGAACAGCGACAGGCCGACCGTCGCAGGGATCGCGTATTCCTTCTGGTCGAAATCGAACAGCGATGACCTCGAGACCGCGGCGGCAACGTTCAATCGCCCCCCTGTCACTGTTCGCCCCGCCAACGAAGCCGTCGGGACCGCCGTTTCCAAAATCGCCGAACGGATCTCCGCCCCGCTGACCGCTCGCCCTTGGGCCGCCGCATACAGCGCCACCGCTCCCGTGACGTGCGGCGTCGCCATCGATGTCCCGCTGAAGGACGAATAACTATTTTCCGGCACCGTCGACCAAATCCCCGATCCCGGTGCGCCGATGTCGACCTGGGTCGCACCAAAATTCGAGAAACTCGATAGCCCGCCCGCGTTGGTGATCGATGCGACCGCGATCACCGAATCGTACGAAGCGGCCGACTCGCCCGGCGACGCTTGAGTCGAATCGTAATTCGACGGGTACGACGCCGTCGTGTCGTTGTTCGCTGTCGAATTCCCCGCAGCCGCGACGAACAGGATGTTCTGCTTCGCCGCCCGATTGATCGCCGCGTGAAGCGCCGCCGAATATCCCCCGCCGCCCCACGAATTGTTGCTCGCGACGATGTTCATCCCGTGACGCACCTTCAGGTCGGTGAGGTAATCGAGCGCCCTTACCGCCGCCGATGTCGTCCCGCCGTCGGGCCCGAGGAACTTGAGCGAGATCATCGTCACGTCCCAATTCACACCGGCCACGCCGACGCCGTTGCGACCCTCGCCGCCGATCGTCCCCGCGACGTGCGTCCCGTGCGAATCCTGACCGGCGTCATAGACCGTCTTGTCGTTGTTGACAAAGTCCCAACCATGCACGTCGTCGACGTACCCGTTCGCGTCGTTGTCGATCCCGTCATCGGGGACCTCATACGGGTTCACCCAGATGTTGTTGACCAAGTCGGGGTGCGTCACCTGAACCCCTTCGTCAATAATCCCCACGACAATGCTGGACGAACCCGTCAGGTTGTCGTTCCAAAGTTTTTCAGCGCCGATCCCGAATTGGTTCGTCGTCCCGCTGGGCCCAACCGCCGCTGGGAGATCATCACCATACATCCCCCACAAATTCCCTTGCGTGTAATAGGGGTCGTCGCTAACAGCGCTTTTGCGATAGATGTAGTTCGGCTCGACGAAGGTGACCCACGGGTTTTTGGCCAACGCCCTCATCGCCTGCTCAACACCCATCCCCTCCCCAAGCTTCAACAGCTCGAGCCCGCCGTAACCTTCTTGAGCCTGAACCGACTCCGTTAACGCATGCAGCGAATCCGAACGGACCGCACCCGCCGCCGATCGGACTTGAGCCTGATGCCCCGGGTCTGCCCCCGCTACGTACTGGACCAATAACTCCCCAGGGATAAACTCAAGGCCGCCGAGCTCCGCCGCTAACAGCCGCCGCGACTCCAGCTTCTCCATCCCTCGTAACGGCCTGCCATTTCGACGCAACCTGCGATCGGCGATCATTCTCATCACGCTCCAAGACCCCAAAACCTTTGACGCTTAACCCTGGATTATTCCCAACCCTTAACTTCGGCCACGAGATCCTCTCTCGAACCGACGTTTCCCGTCCCGTGGTACGCAACTCATGGGCCGCGCGGTGCAAGAATCCGAGATTTTAGCGTTTTCTAGCAAAAGCAGGACGAACACCGTCAAAATGTCGTTGTTACTCCCCGATCGCCAAGTGCGTTAACGACCACGAACGGGGAACTTTCCTTCGCGAGGCGACGTCATAATCCCTGAGCCTCGCATGCAAACCGGAACCTGTCCCCGGTCTTTGACGTGGCCAAGCCAAGCAAAAACGCAACGATTCTGCATGAATCGCCGCCGCTCACCTCGGCAGCGGCGGTCGCGATGAAACTATGCTCGCATATTGAGACTGGCGTCTTACCTTGAGACGGCTCGGCAGACGTCTCTTTACCCGCTGATCGATCCTTTCACGCGATGATCGATTCGACCGCCTTGCCATAGACGTCGGTCAATCGGAAATCACGCCCCGCATGGCGGAAGGTCAGCCGCGTGTGGTCAAACCCCAGCAGCCTTAAGATCGTGGCGTGGAAATCGTGGATCGAGACCGGATCGACCGCCGCCTCGTACCCGTGCTCGTCGCTCTCGCCATGCGAATGCCCACCGCGGACCCCGCCGCCGGCGAACCAAGAGGTGAACCCCTGGTTGTTGTGGTCGCGACCGTCGCGGCCTTGTGCGTGCGGCGTCCGCCCGAATTCTCCCGACCAGATCACGAGCGTCTCGTCGAGCAGCCCTCGCTGTGCCAAGTCTTCTAACAACCCCGCGATCGGCATATCGATCGCCCGGGTGTTGTTTTCCAGCGCCGTCTTCAAGTTGAAGTGGTGGTCCCAATTCCCGTGCGTCACTTCGACGAACCTCACCCCCGCTTCCACCATCCGCCTGGCCAACAAACACTTGCGTCCGAAATCATCGGTCGGCCCGCCATCGATCCCATACAGGTCAAGCGTCGCGCCCGACTCGTCGTTCAAGTCCAAGATCGCGGGCAACGCCGACTGCATTCGGAAACCGAGCTCGAACGACTCGATCAGCCCATCGTACTCCCGGTCATGCTCCCCGCTCGCCTCACGCTGGGCCCGATTGAACCCCTGCAGCAAATCGAGATCACGCCGCTGACCTTCGACCGATTCGGCACCGACGAGGTTCGGGATCTTCGCGCTGCGGATCGGCCTGGCGTCACTACCGATCCTCGTACCCTGATGGATCGCCGGCAGAAACGCCGACCCGTAATTCTGCGCGCCGCCGAAACCGGAGGGCGGCGTGATCGTGACGAACCCGGGCAATTCCTCGTTTTCGCTCCCTAACCCATAAAGTGTCCAAGCTCCCAACGACGGCCGAATGAATCGCGATGTCCCGGTGTGCAATTGCCTAAACGCCTGCGGGTGCGCCGGCACGTCGGTCTGCATCGATCGCATCAAACAGAGCTTATCGGCCTGACGGGCAAGCTCCGGAAAAAGGTCCGAGATCCACAAACCGCTTTCGCCATGCTGGCGAAATTCCCAAGGGCTGGCGAGCAACTGTGAACCGTTCCGTCGACCCGGCTTCCCGTCTTCGCGGATCAATGCCGGCTTGTAATCGAACGTATCGACATGCGACGGGCCGCCCCGCATGCAAAGAAAAATCACCCGCTTCGCCTTGACAGGAAAATGCGTCGTCACCCCAGCCCCGCTTGGCCCCGACCCGTTTGAATCCGACCCATTCGCTCCGGCATCCGTCTCGCCCGCCGTCACCCGCGCGGCCAAATCGCACAGCGCCAACCACCCGATCCCGCACGACGTGTATCGCAACGCGTCACGCCGCGAATAAAGCCTCAGTCGTGAATCGCATAATCGATCGCTTCGCATGACTGTCCTCAAAGGTTCCTATCAACGGTCCGTTCTTGTCTCTCAACCGCCACCGATTCGCTCACTTCAAAAACCTGAAATCGCCACTGCCGACCAACGATTTGCAAACGGTCGTCCAAATGTCGATGTCCGCATCCCCACCCGCCGCCCGCGTCGAGACATAAGCCGTCGTCGCTTCGATCTCACCCTCAAGCGGGTCGCGCCCGAGCAACAACACTGTCGCCCGGCCGAGACGATCTCGGATCACCGCCGGGTCACGTTCCGCCAACCCGTTCTCCTGTCCGTCCCCTTCGCTCCCATCTCCGGCGACTTGCCGGGTCTGCGGCAGGACGCTCTCACCGATCACCCTCTGGGCCGTCAATTTCGCCAGCCCCTCGACCCGCGACGAATTGAGCCAATAGAGCGCCTGCGTCGGTACCAACGTCGATTCCCGCGCCCCCGATACCGCAGAATTGTCCGCCGCGTCAAACAGCTCCAGCACCTCCGGCCGCACCTGCCTGGGCTGTGGCAAATAGATCGAACGGTGAAAGAAATCATCTTCCGCCGAAACGATCCGATCTTCCGACAACCCGACCATACGGTTCCCCCCAACGACCGAATCACCGGCCCGCGAAGCGATCGAACCTTGGGGCCGATCGAGATCCAGCACCTCAGCCGCCGCCAGCAACGCGTCGCGAAGCCCCTCCGCCTCGATCGCCCGCAAATTCCCTCGCCACCAGTAACGGTTGTCCGGATCGATCTCTTCCTTCGCGTCATCCATTTGACTCGATCGCGCATAAGCATCGCTCAATACGATCCGTCGGACCAACCGCTTGATCGACCAACCGTCGCGCACCAACGACTTCGCTAAATGATCGAGCAACTCGCGATGCACCGGCGGCTCCGATGTCGTCCCAAAGTTGTCGACCGTCTCGACCAACCCCTGCCCCATCAGCCACGACCAAACGCGGTTGACGATCACTCGCGAAGTCAACGGGTTGTTTTTCGAAGCCACCCACTGAGCCACCTGCAACCGTCCGCTTTGGCCCACAGGGATCTCGTCCCCGTACCCCTTCGACAAGAATTCGGGCAACCCACGCGGGATCTTTTCACCCGGGCGATCGATCTCACCACGGATCAACTGCGGACTATCGATGATCGATGTCAAAACGAACGGCCCGTTGGCCCGACCTCTCCCGAATTGACCAGGCACGAATTGACCTGGTACGAATTGACCAGGCACGAATTGACCAGGCAACTGAGGCCGCGGTCCCCCGTCACTTTGAGCCCCCTGAGCCCCTTGAGCCCCCTTATCCCCACGTGCCATCGCGGCCCGAAGCAACGGACGGTCACTCGACCCCTCGCCCGATGAAGCCTCCTTGTCGACCACCGCCATCGCCAAACG
>JBEIRZ010000230.1:0-7016 GCA_040375695.1 Planctomycetaceae bacterium | reverse complement strand
GCGACGTCCTGCCGAATCGGATCGACATCGATGAATTCGGATGAATGCGAACCGTCGTACCGGCCGACGGCATCCAGCGAAGCGCGCAAGCCAGCGGACGCTGCACCTGTGAGCCTTTGATCCGCGGGAGATTCCGCGTAGCGTCCGCGTTCCACGGAGCGGAGTTGATGGTAATGAGCGAGCGAAGTCATTGGATCGTACTTATCAGGGTGACGCTGGTTGCGGGATGATCTATCCGGTCAGGCCTACCGAAGCGCGAGCCGATCTGGCCGGCCCCAATCACTCGATTCGAAGTGGCGGACAGGATCATTCGGGAAGCATGGATCGCGATGTTCATTTGTTGGCGGGTGGGGTCGAGAGCTTGGCCGGTTCGGGATCGGCGAGGTGATTGCGGTTGCCGCGCTGCTCGGGCGGTTCGGGGGGTTGCCAACCTCGAGGGGCCCCCAGCACGACCACCGGTTTGCCGCCGTTATCGTGTACCCGCAGGTTGTCAGCCACAACGCCGTTTTTCGAGTACCGCCAGCAGTGGATCGCCTGCCCGTCGCTCTTGATCACGTTCCCGATCACCTCGTACCCGTCGAGGTTAAAATTCGGTTCGATCGCGGTAAGGGCCGTCTCCATGTAGTTCTGGTTGCATTTCACGTCGATCAACCTTCCTCGGTGGGAAGGATGCCCGAGCAGGTAGGCGGCGCCGCCGGGGTTGATCGTCCGCGTTCGCCGGATAGCGACCCTCTCGGTATCGAACGATTCGCCGGGCCCGGATTTGCCACCCGCCATCATTTCGCCGGTGTGTTCGCCATAACACATCACCGACCGCATGGTATTCGTCATTGTGATCCCTTCCACCAACACATCGCGGACACGGCCGTGGATCAGGACACAGGCGTTGATGTCTTTGACCAAGCCGCTAGGGAGGCGGTTATTTTGCGAATTGAGGTCGATGCTGCCTGCACCTCGGATCGTCACCTTTTCGATGTAATCCTTTCCGGTCCCATGCCCGATACGGATCCCATAGGCCGGCGGGCCGCCGCACGATACGAACCAAAGGCTCCCTGGGGCGTGGCCGGTACGGCTGGCGAAACGGATCTTCACGCCATGGCTGAGCGTCTGCCAGTCACCGGTGATCGAGACGTCGCGCTGGGGCGTGTCGAAGAGCCTGCCATCGCCCCAGCGGAAGGTGTCGGCCGCACCGTCCGCCCCCGCTTTATCGATAATGAGCGTGAATACGATCGCGTTATAAAGTTCCGGGGCGACCAGCGGATTTTTGGCACCATCAAATTCGCCTCCTACCTCCAGGTCATCCAATTTGTCGCCACGCGCGTCCTGATCGGTGGTGATCTCGCCCACGCTCAGCGGACGACAAACGTTGTCAGCGAGTTTCAGCGTCGCGCCCGCCATCAGTTCGATATCGACCGATTTATCGACATACAAGATCGCGCTGTGCCGACCCAAACCGTGCTGATGCAAACCAGGCAGGAATGTCAATTTGTCTCCTGGCGCGGCCCCATCGAGGATCGCTTGAGGGTCATCGCCGGGGCTGACCCGGTGTTCGGCCGCACTCAGGGAGTTAGCCGTCCCGACATTCGCGGCCAACATCAAGCCGACCGATATCAGGCGAAAGAGGAGTTCCTGAACGGCCTTGAGGATTGACAAGGGGGTGCGCGGGCTTCGGTTTGCCTGACTGAAGAATTGTTTCATGAATCTGGGATGCGGCGTGAAGGGGGCGGGAAGTCGATCGCGAATCGACGTGAAAAGCCGAGGCCCGTGGGACCTCCTCCCGTTGTTATACCCGCGCCACATCGGCCGCGCGACACTTGCAGCGGTCCAATCGGCTCGGGTTTGGGGTGCCATCACTTGCGATCGGGCTATCGAGCTTTAGGCCTGTACGGCGATCACATCGGGTGGTCGGTCGGCTACAATCCGATTCGATTTCGTAGGGTGCCCCTTGAGCGAAGGAGTTTTTCAATGACCGGTCCGACTCGAAGCGTGTTGATCCTGTTGACCCTTTGGTCGCTCCTTATCGAACGTGGCGTCGCGCAAGAAGCGACGGTACGCCCCGGGGACCAGCTTGTTGTCGAAGGCGTCCCGCCGATCGCGGTGTCGCTCGCCGATGAGGTTCGCAAATACACCGAAGGGAGGTCCGCAACACTGCTCGATTGGCACCCGGTTCGCCGCGAGATGTTGATCGGGACCCGTTTCGCCAACACGTCGCAGGTGCACGAGGTCCGGATGCCCGGCGGCGCGCGGCGACAACTGACGTTTTTCTCCGAGCCCGTCGGATCGGCGACGTGGGAACCGAAGGCAGGGAAGTACTTCGTCTTTAGCCGTGACCGCGGGGGTGACGAATTCGCCCAGCTCTACCGATACGACATCGCTGACGGTGCGGTAACGCTTTTGACCGATGGGGGCCGGTCGCAAAACGGTGCGGTCATGTGGAATCGGGCCAAGGACAAATTCGTCTACTCGACGACGCGGCGGAACGGCGCCGACCGCGACCTGTGGGTCATGGACCCGCTCGATCCGGCATCGAGCAAACCGATCGTCGAATTGCAGGGGGGTGGATGGGGTCCGCTCGATTGGTCGCCCGACGATTCCAAGATCGTCGCGCTGCAATACCTGTCGATCAACCAGAGCGTCTTGTGGGAGATCACCGTCGCCGACGGGAAGATGAAACCGCTGACCGACCAGGAGGCCCGGATCGCCTGGGGGACGGCACGCTACAGTCCGGATGGCCGGGGGCTCTACGTGACATCGGATCAAGACAACGAGTTTCGCCGATTGGGGTTGATGGACTTGGCGACGGGCGAGACCCGTTGGTTGACCTCGGACATCCCGTGGGACGTCGAGAGCATGGAGCTTTCGCGTGACGGCAAGCGGTTGGCATTCGAAACGAACGAGGCGGGCGTATCGAAGCTCTGGATGATGACGACCGACGATGACAAATATCGAGAGATCGAGGGGTTACCCGTCGGGGTGCTCGGGGGAATGGCTTGGCATGATGCGGGGGGCGAACTCGCCTTTTCCATCGCGTCGGCACGCTCGACTTCGGACATTTATTCGGTCGCCGCCGAAGGGGACAAGGTCGCGCGCTGGACCGAAAGCGAGCTTGGCGGTTTGGTCGCGGAACGGTTGGTGGAACCGGAGCTGATCCGATGGACGAGTTTTGACGGGCGCGAGATCACCGGGTTTTTGTATCGCGCCGACCCGAAGTTTAAGGGCAAGCGGCCGGTGATCATCAACATCCATGGGGGTCCGGAGGGTCAATCACGGCCGATCTTCCAGGGGCGAAACAATTACTTCATGAACGAGCTCGGGGTGGCGATGATCTTCCCGAACGTCCGGGGCTCGTCGGGTTACGGCAAGAGCTACGTGGCGTTGGACAACGCCGATCGCCGCGAGGATTCGGTGCGGGACATCGGCGCGCTGCTCGATGCGATCGCGGAGCGCGACGACCTCGACCCGCAGCGGGTGATGGTGACCGGCGGGAGTTACGGCGGTTACATGACACTGGCCTGTGCGACCTGGTACAACGACCGTCTGCGATGCGCGCTGGACATCGTCGGGATCTCGCATTTCGGCACCTTCCTCAAGAACACCGAAAGCTACCGCCGCGACTTGAGGCGGGTCGAGTATGGTGACGAGCGGGATCCGAAAATGGCGGAATTTTTTGAGCGGACGGCGCCCCTGAACAACGCGTCAAAGATCACCAAACCGCTTTTCGTCGTCCAAGGCGGGAACGACCCCCGCGTCCCACTTTCGGAGGCCGAGCAGATCGTCGCGAAGGTCCGCCAGAACGGGTCGCCCGTCTGGTATTTGATGGCCCGCGACGAAGGGCACGGCTTTCGCAAAAAGGGGAACGCCGATTTCCAGTTCTATGCCACCGTCGAATTCGTCAAACGGCACCTGATCGGGGAGTGACCCGGAGCGGTTCCATCAGCCGACCTTAGGGCGCGGGGAGGGAATCGATCTTGCCTGAGTTGATCGATCGAGCCCGAGTTGGTCGTAACCGACAACCGGCAGCAATTTTCGGTGTTGGTGTGGCTTGACCGAACGCAGAACTCGGCCTAATCGGGTCTCTCCCGGATCGGCACAAGAGCCCTTGTTGACAGGTTCGCGATTAGCTCGTCAATGTTGGCTAAGCATTGAGACGACGTCGAATCCGCTTGCCAATCACGACGCTGCCGACAAGAACGCCTGCGACTAAACAACTTGTCGGCTCAGGAACCGGGGCGGCTTGGAATCCGACTATAATATCAAAGTTAGAAAGCGCTACAACGCTAGGGCCAACCGCGACGTAACCTGAGTCCGTGAATACCTTCGAAACAAAGGTGATCCAATGGTCTCCTGCGGCTAACGGAGTCTGATTTTCGATGGCCTGTCGAAACCAAGCTTCTTCAACTGCGTTGAACGCGTTTGTTCCCAGAACTGTCCTTGTCTCCCCACCCCACGCGTCACCCGATGGATAGTTTGAAGCATTCGTAATTTTAGCGGATTCGTTCAAATAGAGATGCACGACGGTTCGAATTTCCAACGAAAGCGGACCATCCGTTGACGCATCAAACGTCGACCCGGACGTGACAATTTGCAGGTCTGACTCTTGCTGAAAGTTCAGATTCGAGTATTCATTGTCCGGGTCATTATAAAAATAGGGTTGATCCCAAGACCCCGTTGCGGCAAGGTTACCTATTTGTTTACCTGCCGCGTTGCCAGGAGGCGACGCATAGTCGAGAAGCGGCCCCGACTCGGTAATGGGAGCATTGCCGTAGATCAACGTATAGGTGGAATTTGCAGAGACGCTTCCAATGATTCCGCCTACAGCATTTCCCTCTAAGCAAACGACTTGGCAAGCCAAAAGTGCTAGGAACATGTTTATACGAAGGCATCGCCATCCGGCCATCTTACAAATCCGCTTAAGTTCTTATGCTTGAGGGGCAGTAACTCCGCACGTTAACTTGGGTGAAACTTAATTGCAAGAATAACTCGACTCCATCCGCCAGCTTTCAATGGTGGTGAATCCACCCGCCTCCCAGATCGTTCCAGAGCCGTTCAAGCCGCATCATTCGATGAATGCCGGCGGCGTAATGAGAATCGATATGGCGAAACGCGGGTTATTCGACGCGGATCACGCGGCGGCCGAGGACCGATTTGCCGTTGGGTTCGGTCGAGCGGACTTCGATCACGTGGGTGCCGGGACCGGGAAAGGTTGGCAATTTGCCTCGCCACAGGTGCGGCGTGACTTGCGGTTTGGGAAGGGGCTCCCAATCGATCTTACCGAGCGAAGCTTCCCGCTCGGCTTCGGCGAGGAAGGCAGGGTCTGCGGCAGAAAAACGTTCGAGCGGTTGCCATGCGCCATCCCCTTGATCGGCCAAGCGGGCTTCGACGCGGGCCCGTTCGGAAGCGGCGAAGACGTTGACGACCATCGACGCCGAGGCGGTATCGGGTTGCTTGATCGCCTCAGCGGCGTAAATGTTCATCTGGTAATTCGCCGGCCGGCTGGCGGCGAAGAAATCGAGCGAATACTTTGTGCCGTCGAATTCCATTACCGAATAACCGTTCGGTCCGCCGTCGCTCATCATCGCGTGCGGGATGCCGCGTTCGTCCTTGCGGCCACGCCACCAACTGCCGCAGACCGTCACGTTGATGATGTGGTGGTGTTTTTCGGGGCCTTGCCAGCCATCCTTGTCATCGATGAAGCGGTGTTCCATGTAGTGGGCATGGGCCGAGAGCGAAACGGTGGCGGGGCGTTTTTCGATCAGCCGATAAAGCTCTTTGCGGTCTTGGACATCGGTCAGCGGGATGTGCATCATCAAGACGACGAGCTGGTCTTCGGGGATCATCGCCAAGTCGTTGCGGACGAATGCCATTTGTCGCTCGCCGAAGCCGCCGACGTAATTACCCGGTTTGCCATCCTTCTCCCCGATCCAGGTGACGTCGTCGAGGACAAGGAAGTGGGTCGGGCCGTGATCGAACGAGTAATAGTTCGGGCCGTAATGCCGTTCGAATGTCTCGTCGCTTTGCGTGTCGTCTTTGGCGTCGTAATTCATGTCATGGTTGCCGATGACGTTGTACCACGGGATGCCGATCAGCGCGATCGCGCGGTTGTGGGGTTGCATCACATCGAGGTCATCGAAAACGATGTCACCCAGGGTGACGCCCAACGACGCGCCGTGCGCCTTGTTTTCGATGACCTGTTCGATGACGTCGTGGGCCATGTATTCGACTTCGGCGACGTTGCGTGGCTGGGTATCGCCAAAGAGCAGCGCGCGGAACTTGTCGGGTTCGGGTCGGCGGACGAGCGGGAAGTCGATCGATTGGGGCAACGGGCCGGTCGGGGCGACCCCTTTGTATCGGAAGTTTTCAGGCGAACCGGCCGGTTTGTGGATGTAATAGAACTTGGGGAGCTGGTCTTCATCGACGGGGGTCATGAAGTCGCGCGGCTTGATCACGAAGATGATTTCGTCGTCATCGATCGGAAGGGAGTAGGCGCCGTTGGCATCGGTCTTGACGATGTCCGAACCGTTGCTGACGCGGACCCCCGGCAACCCGGGTTCGTTCGGGTCGCGGACCGAGTCGCGGTCGAGGTCCTCGAAGACGACCCCGGTCGCGGTCAGCTTCGGCTGAGCGTTCGCAACAGGCTGTACGGCTTTTTCAACGGCGACTTGCGCGGTTTCTTGAACGGGGCATTGCGCATCCGTCCCGGCGGTCTGCGGGACAGCAACGGCGACCGCTTGGCGCTTTAAACGGTCGCGTTTGGCGTGACCTTCGTGGGCAAACGTTGCCGCGAAGGGGAGCGATGACGCGCAGACGAATAATATCGTGAAGCTCGCGAGGGGCTGGTGGGTCAAACGGTTCATGGGGGAGGGTCCGTCAGGTTGTCGATGCGAGTAAGAATCGAGTCGGAACGAAGGGTTGGTTGTTTCGAAGGGTATCAAGGAGAAGAGGCGAGTGGGCCGTCGACTTTCTTTCGACCGAGGTCGGGAAAGTCGGTAAAAAAACCATCGACATGAAGGCGGTCG
>JBEIRZ010000674.1:0-1319 GCA_040375695.1 Planctomycetaceae bacterium | reverse complement strand
AAGCGATCGGTCGCGGGGTGGTACCGCCAAACGCCCTGTTGGAATTCGGTCCCGCGGATCGATGACGTGACGGTGCTCCCTTGGCAACCGTACAACCAGCCGTCGGGGCCGAAGGTCAATGAGTTGGCGACGCTGTGAGCGTCCTGCATCCCGAACCCCTCGAGGACGACCCGCGGCTTCGAATCGGGCCGGTCATCACGATCGGCGTCGGGGTAGAACAGGAGGTAGGGGACGTTGAGGACATAGACTCCCCCTTGGCCGAAGGCGAAACCCGAAGCGAGGTTGAGGCCCGAGACGAAATCGTCGGCCTTGTCCATCACGCCGTCGTGATCGGTATCGGAAAGGATCGACAGACGATCCTCGCCGCGCGGGCCATCGGGGGGTGGGGGTGGGACTTGGTCATAGACGGTCCGCGAATAGCGGTCGACGGTGATGCGTTTTAGCCCGGCGGGGTTGGGGTATTGGAGGTATTGGATCACCCACAAGCGTCCCCGATCGTCCCAATCGATCGCGACGGGTTGGCGAACGAGCGGTTCGGAGGCGACGAGGTCGACACGCATCCCCGAGGGGACGGTCATGCGGCGGGCCGATTCGATCGGGGCAAGCCCTTGGGCGAAGAGCGACGATCCGACAACAAAGATCGCGAAAACCGAAAGGCAGGTTCGGGCAGGCATGATCAACCGCTGCGTGGGGGAGGGAGAAACGCAGTATCCTCCCTGGCGCAAGCTTTGGCAATCATCGGAGGGTGATGGGCTTGGTGGGGGCACCTAATTGAGCGATATTCTTGGGCGTCTTTGAGCATGGGCCGAAGATCGGGTTGAAAGCAACCCGCGAATCGACAGAGAGGCATTGCATACAGAAGCGGCACGGCGCGAGCCGTCCGGTACGTCCCGGCGGGAAACGCTGCACCGAATCACAGACGGGGACAGAGCACTTGGACGGAGACTATCCGCGGCCGTCTCTTGAAAATCCACGTCCGCGGGGTGTCTTATGTCCCCATGGCCATCGTCGTAGGGTCTGTCCCCATGGCCTGTGGCGGGATCGTGCTCGAGATATAAATCTTTTCGCGCCGCCGGCCGGCGGCGCGAAAAGAAGGAAAAAGGGTAAAAGGGCAAAAGGAAAAAGGGTTACTTCTTCATCCGCCGTTTGCCGAGGTAACCTCCCAAGCCCAGCAACGTCCCTAGCAACAGCGTGCCCGGCTCCGGCACCGCAGCGGCGGGTGAAGAAGACAGACTTGCGACACGAAAACCGACGAGGTTGTACTCGTCGCTAGGGTTGAAGTTGTTGCGAGACGACGACGACAGGAAGCTGGAGTAGTT
>JBEIRZ010000513.1:0-2794 GCA_040375695.1 Planctomycetaceae bacterium | reverse complement strand
TCTCGAAATCGGGGCGTTTGAGTTTTTCGATGGCCATTTCTGATGTTACTTTGCGGTGGGCCGTAAGGGGTAAAAGCGGGTCGATCGCGGTCGCGTGTGGGCCGACCCGGACTGACAGAAGCGATTCGCGGAAACGATTGAGGAGGGGAGGTGCTTGACAAGCGAATCGGTCGGCGAGTGGTCAACGCAGTATTTCAGCACTTCCCAGCATCTTCTCAGAATCTTTGGCGTTCCACCAAGCGAAGTCAAGCAGTGCCGGCTGATCCCGCGAAATCGACATGCTTCCCGTCTCGATCGGATCCCGTCCGCTAGGCCTGCCGTCATGCCACACGTTTCGATCTAGCGAGCCTGGCATCGTTGAGGTTGTTCAACCGGGCGGCTTCCTTTGCCGTTGACCGTCGGTGTCGGCCGGCCGTGCCGCGGCGATGTTGTTGGATGGGGATGTGACGTTGTGCGAATACGCGGCAGGAAAAAAAATCGCTTCGCCAGGTCGGATTTGGGGGGGGCGGGCCTCAGGTGCCGAATGTGCACAGCGGCGGGGAACTTTGCCAAAAAAGCTGAAAATCATTGGCCAGCGGTCGATTTATTGTGAATAATCTGTATTGACACCCTTTCCCCCTAGCCTATATTGCTCACATCAACGTATTCCCTGCAGCTCATGCGGGTGGTTGATCCGGTACAAATCACGGGCAGTTTTCCTTCTGTCCACTTTCGACTCGCCCCACCTTGGCGTTTTGAGTTCACGATAGGCGATCTTTCGTGAGATACTTTTCGGAGTCTTGATGATCGGTTCGCAGTGGCGACGGTCCTCCGAAGAACGAGGTGTAAAGGCGAGGTGTTGGTAAGCCGTTTCGTCGATGGTGTAACGCTGCTCGGAGGGCGGTGCCACGGCGCGGTTTGCTTTTTGTTTTCGCATCGAATTAGGCCGATAGAGGCCCGCGGTGGAGTGACCGCGCCGATTTTCCGAAGATGGGATTTCGGCCGTGTCGTCGTGAGATTTGCCACAGCGGTCGCATCTTGACGCTCCTCGTTCACCTGGGTGGTGAAAATCGATCCTTCGTCGTCCCAAATGGCTTTTCACCGTAGTCGCTTTGGGGCGTTGTTTTCCCTTTCTGTCTGTTGCTCTTTCGTCAAACGGTGTTTCTTTCCCGCGGGCGTTTTCAAGAATCCGCCCGTACGTTCCCGGATGAATTATGGTGAATAAAAAGCGGAGCTATCGAGGCCGGAGTTCTCAACCCCCTGGCGGTGGCTCGACTGGTCCTGGCGGTTACAACAACGGAAAACCCCGTCCTCGACGCCGCCGACGCGGTCCCGGTTTTGGCCCTGGTCCCGGGATGGGACCCAACGGCGGATCGGAGTACGACAGCCCGAGCCCCTACGCGGGCGACGGTGGCGGTTATGACCCGGCACTCGCCCCCGCGCCGGTCGATATCCCGCTGGTGGAGCTCGAAGGGATCCTCGAAATGCATCCCAACGGCTACGGTTTTTTGCGTAGCTCCGACCACAATTATTCACGCGAACGGACCGACCCCTTCGTCCCCGGGACGATGATCGAACGATATGGGCTGCGCCAGGGCTTGAAGCTGCGGGCGATGGTCCAAGAGGCACGGCGGCAACAGGGACCTCGCGTTCGTGAACTGATCGATGTCGATGGGATGGCTCCGGATGATTACATCCATGTCAAAAATTTCGAAGAGTTGACCCCGATCAACCCCGAGCAGTGGTTGTCGCTCGAAATCGGCCAGCGTCCGATTACGAACCGCGTCATCGACCTGCTCGCCCCGCTCGGCAAAGGGCAACGGGCGCTCATCGTCGCACCGCCCCGCAGCGGCAAGACGATCATGTTGCAAGACATCGCCGCCGGGATCGCCAAGAATCACCCCGAAGTGACGTTGATCGTCCTGTTGATCGACGAGCGGCCCGAAGAAGTCACCGACATGAAGCGGACGATCCAGCGGGGCGAAGTGATCGCCAGCAGCCTCGACGAAGATGTCGACAGCCACGTGCGATTGAGCCAATTGGTGATCGATCGGGCCAGAAGGCTCGCCGAAATGGGGCAAGACGTCTTCCTGATGCTCGATTCGATCACACGGTTGGCCCGTGCCTTCAACAAATGGGTCGGCCAGACCGGACGCGGCCGTGCGACGATGACCGGTGGCCTCGACGTCAAGGCGATGGACATCCCCAAGAAACTCTTTGCCACCGCCCGTGCCTTCCAAGAGGGCGGCTCATTGACGATCGTCGGGACGGCGCTGGTCGATACGAACAGCCGCATGGACGAGGCGATCTTCCAAGAGTTCAAGGGGACCGGGAACATGGAATTGGTCCTCGACCGACGATTGGCCGACCGCCGGGTTTGGCCCGCGATCGACATCAGCCAAAGCGGCACGCGACGCGAAGAACTCCTCCTCGACGAAGAGACCCTCGAATCCGTCACCATGCTCCGCCGGACGCTCAGCTCGATGCATCACGTCGATGCGATGGAACAATTAACGAAACAATTGGGCCGCTTTGAGAGTAACAAAGAATTCATTAAACTGATAAGCGGTGCGAAGCTGGTCAATTGATCGGACGGCTTCGTCCGCCTCGGTCCCCGACGCGACTGGTCGCATCGGGGTAGGTCCCCAAAGGCACCGCGAACTGATTCGTGGGGCGAATTGAGGGGCGACAAACCGGGGATGTTCGGTGCAACGGAGGGTAAGCGAGTTGGTGAGCGGCCTCACTGGAACTGAGGTACCCCGCAAGGGGCTGCGGGTTCGAATCCCGTGCCCTCCGCTCAAATGGCGATCGCCAT
>JBEIRZ010000111.1:0-12960 GCA_040375695.1 Planctomycetaceae bacterium | reverse complement strand
GTCCCGCAAGTCCCGGTGGCGATCCATGGCCAATTCGCATCGCCCGCGGATATCGATTTCTATCGGTTCCAAGGGACGGCTGGCCAACGCCTAGTCATTCGCGGCGAGGCGGCTCAAATCGATTCGCCAACTTCGCTGGTGCTGACGCTCGTTCGGTCCGATGGCCGGATCGTCTCTGAAGCGAGACGCGTGGCGAACGACGACCCGACGATCGACGTCAAGCTTCCCGAGGACGGGTCGTACCTGCTGCGGGCTTATGATTTGCTCTACACCGGGGGCGCCGATCGGGTCTATCGGATCGAGATCGGCAGCACCCCGACGATCGATTTCGTCTTCCCGCCGGTCGGGGCGCCAGGGTCGAACGAGGAATACACCCTGTATGGAAGGAACCTTGCGGGGGGTGAGGCTTCGGAGTGGACGAAAGATGGTGTGACTTTGGAACGGTTGAAGGTTCGCATCCCGATCCCTGCCGACGTTGTCGGGACGTTGCGTTACACCGACCGTTTGGAACCGTCGCAAGCCGGGATCGACGGGATCGAATACCGCGTCGCGTCTCCGGCCGGCCCTTCCAACGCGGTGTTGATCGGGACCGCGGCCGGGCCCATAACGGTTGAGAAAAGCGATAATGACCAACCGACCGGGGCCCAGCTTTTGACCGCTCCCAGCGAGGTTGTCGGTCAGTTTTTTCCGCGACGCGATATCGATTGGTACGCGTTCGACGCGAAAAAAGATGACCAGCTTTGGATCGACGTGACGTCGCACCGGTTGGGGGCTTCGACCGACACGGCGATCGTTATCTTTGCGGTCGAGAAAGACGCCGAAGGGAAGGAAACGCTCAAGCAACTCGATTGGGTCAACGCCGCGGTCCAACGGGAGGGCGGGCCCGAATTTGACGAACGGCACAACGACCCGATGCATCTCTTTAAGGCCCCTGCCGATGGGAGCTATCGATTGCTCCTTCGCGATGGGCACAGCGCGGTCGCGAGCGACCCGAGCCTGACTTATCGTTTGGCGCTGCGTTCGGCCAAGCCCGATTTCCGGTTGGCGATGACCGCGATGGATACTTCCGGTTCGATCCTGATCCGCAAAGGGGGACGCGAATCGGTACGGGTTGTCGTCTTTCGCCAAGACGGCTTTACGGGCGAGATCAAGTTGACCGCGGAGGGTTTGCCGGCGGGTGTGACCGCTCCCGAGATGCTCATCGGCCCCGATTGCAACCAAGCCGTCTTCGCCTTGACCGCCGCACCCGACGCCGCCCCCGGTGTCGGCGAGATCCGAATCAAAGGGACTTCGAGCATCGGCGGCGCCGAGGTGGCGAGGGTGGCGAGGATCAGCCAACCGTTGGTCAACGTCCCGTTCAACCAACCGAACAACGGCGGCCAATCGGTTATCGCCGCACGTTTGGTCGAAAAGCTTCCGGTGGTCGTCTCCGATTCCGAAACCGAACGGGTCACCATCGCGCTTGATGGCGGGCCGGCCGTTGAGACGTCGCGCGGCGGGATCGTGAAGGTCAAATACAAGGCGACCCGCGAACAAGGGGCTGGTGGAACGATCACAGGTTTTGTCTTCGGGCTACCCAAGGTGATGAATTTTCCCCAATTCAATTTCAATGGCGACAACGGCGAGATCGACCTCCGTTTTCCTGCGAACATGCAACCGGGGGTCTACGCGATCAACATCGCCGCGACGCTTCAAGGGATGAGTTATTCTCGGAATCCTGACGCGGTGACGAAGGCGAAGGAACGCCAGACGCGGATCACGGAAATGTTGACCAAGGCCCAAAAGTCTGCGCAAGAGGCCCAGCAGGCCGCCACCAAGGCGAATACCGAATTGAACCAAGCCAACACCCGTTTGCAACAAGCGACAACGGCTAAAAACACCGCCGACCAAGCCTTCAAGACGGCGACCACCGCACATAAAGCGGCCGAAGAAGCGCTCGCCGCCGCCAAGGCCAAGTCGGCCGCGGCACCCGAAGATGCGGCGTTCAAAAATGCCGTCACCGCCGCCGAGAAGACGCTCGCCGATGCGAACGACAAGTTGAAAAAGGCGACCGACGCCGATACGGAAGCGGCCACCAAACTCGAAACGGCGACCAAGGACAAGACCGCGTCCGAAGAAGCCAAAAAAACCGCTGATGAACAGTCAAAGACCGCTCAAGAATTTCAACAGAAGGCCCAGCAGCAGAAGCAACAGGCCGACCAAAAGGCCCAGCAGGCCCAACAACAGGCGAACAACCGGAACGTCAATCACCTGATCTTCGCCACCCCGATCACGATCAAGGTCAATGACTACCCGATCAAGCTGAATGGTCCCGCCGAAAAATTCGCTGTCAAGCAAGGGGACAAGGTCGAAATCCCGCTGACCCTCGAAAGGCTTTACGATTTCAATCAAGCGGTCAATTTCCAGACCGTGATCCCTCAAGGGGTTTCCGGCTTGCAGGCCCCCAACCTCAGCATCGCCGCGGGTGCGGGTGATGGGAAAGTGACGGTTATGGCACAGCCCAACGCCACCGCTGGCGATCATGCGATGATCCTTCGCGTGACGCTTAATTTCAACGGCCAAAACCTAACGTTCGATCGCCCCTTCACCCTGACGGTCGAAAAGGTCGAACCTGCCAAGTGACCCGACCACCCGATGCCCGTCGGTGTGCGACTGGGCACGGTAATCCAACGTAATCGTGCCGATCCCCCCGGCGTCTTTTCAACACCCGGACCCTTCCCCGGTTTTAAAATGACACGTCGATACCTATCGCGAATCCGAAACCTCATCGGCTTCCTCACGTTCGCGATCGTCGCGATGGTTTCGGTAGCGAACGCGGAGCCGATCCCGATCTCCGAAGTGAAGCGGGACAAGCCGGTCGATTATGTGCAAGAGATCGTGCCGATCCTGCAGCGGAATTGCATCGCGTGCCACAACCAGCAGGACACCCAAGGTGGGCTGCTGCTTGAGACCCCCGAATCGATGCGAAAGGGTGGCGACAATGGCCCGGCGCTGCTGCCGACCCGCGGCGCGGACAGCCTGATGTTGAAAATGGCTTCGCACAACCTCGAACCGGTCATGCCTCCATCGGGGAACGACGTCAACGCAAAGTCGCTGACTCCCGATGAACTTGGCCTGCTTCGGCTGTGGATCGATCAAGGGGCCCAAGGTTCGGCCAAGGCGTTGGAATTGTCGCCCAAGGGGATGCGGCCGATCCCTTCCCGGGTCACGCCGGTCTATAGCCTTGACCTGAGTGAGGACGGACAACACCTCGCCGTGGCCCGCGGCAATCGGCTCTTTCTGGTCCATGTTCCTACCGGACGCGTCGTCGCGGCCTTGAATGACCCGGCGACCGCGGTCGAAGGAGAATCGCCGTCGTCCAGCCCCGCGCATCGCGAGTTGATCCAATCGCTCGCCTTCAACCTCGAAGGGGACCTGCTCGCTTCCGGCAGTTTCCGCGAAGTCAAATTGTGGCGTCGGCCCAGCGACGTCAAGTTGGTCGATGTCGATACCGGCTCGCCAATCACAGCAATCGCCGTTTCACCCGACCGTAAGACACTTGTTACCGCGGATGCCGCCGGGGTGATCCAGTTCCATGACGTCGCCAGCGGCAAGCCTGGGGTGAAGATCGCTGCCCATTCGGCCAAGGTCAGCTCGCTCCGTTTCGCACCTGACGGACGGCTCGTTTCGGCCTCGCACGATCAGACGATCCGGTTTTGGAACGTGAACGATGGGACACCCGCCGGTGTCATCGAAGCCCCTGCTGCCGTCAACGCGATCGAGTTCACCGCCGCATTACCCGCCGAAGGTGATGCCAAACCGCAGGCGACGATCAACCCTTGGCTCGTTTCTGCGGGTGCCGAGCCGATCGTTCGGGTTTGGACTTTGCCTACCGAATCGCCGACGCAGGTCGGTCCGGCCGCCGAAGGGGTGACCCGCGCCCTGTTCAGCCCCGACCAATCGCTCGTCGCCGTCGCCAAAGCTGATGGGACGGTGCATGTCCTGCGTCGTGACGATGCGGGACAATACCAGATGCTCGCGCAAGTGAAAGCTGCTGCCGAGGCGGTCGCATCGTTGGCTTTGATCGAATTGCCGAGCGTCATCGGCGATGCGGCATCACCCAAACGCCAACGGCTGGTGACCGTCGCGGCCGATGGGGCCGTTTCGATTTGGGACATCGAGTCTCAGGCGTTGCTCGCGACATGGCGGGGCGACGCCGGTGGCCCCGCGTCGATCGCCGCATCGCGCGACGGCAAGTTTCTTGCGACCGGAGGTAAAGACGGCATGATCCGCCTTTGGTCTGGCGAATCGATCACCGCCGCCCCGGTCGAAGTGTCGGTAGGTCAGGCCCCCACGGCGATCGCGACGCACCCCGCAAGGACATCGATCGCGGTCGGCACCGTCGCCGATGGGGCGCATGTGGTGAAGGTGATCGAATCGGAAACCGGAAAGGTCACGCACACGCTGACAGGGCACTCCGCACCGATCCGAGGGTTGACCTTTTCGGCGGATGGGTCACGTCTCGTTTCCGGGTCGGAGGACAAGTCGATCCGCGTCTGGAATTTGGGCGATACGCAAAACCCGCAGCAGCACCTCATCGAAGGGCTAGCGGCGGCCGCGACATCCGTGGCATTCACACCTGACGGTACTCAGGTGCTTGTCGCGACCGCCGATCACATGATCAAGCTTTGGAACTTGGCCGATGGGATGGCGGTACGTGATTTCGCCGGTCATACGGGGGCGATCTTGGGATTGGGGTATGCCGCACAAACTCCCTTCTCGATCAGTGCCGATCGCAGCATCCGTTTTTGGAACGCCGCCGATGGGAAGCAAACCCGCGCGTTCAATGACCAAGGGGCGACCGTCGCTTGGGCGCTTAGCCCTGACGGCAATTTGTTGGCGACGGCCGCCGATGATAAGCAGGTGCGTCTCTATCAGATGGCAAACGGACAGGTAACGCAGACGCTGACAGGACACGCCGCCACCCCAACGTCGCTCGCCTTTACCCCCGATGGCAAAAAGCTCCTTTCGACCGCCGCGATCGCCGATCGTCCGAGCGAAACGTTCGTTTGGGATTTGGGTCTGAACCCGCCCCGCGTTCAAGAAGTCTTCCTCGACAAGGACGTCGTTACTTCGCTGTTCGATGCCAAGAACGATCGGTTGTGGCGGGCCGACCGCGCCGGGACGCTGCGTCGTTCTCCGTTGCGTTTTGTCCGTTACCTCGAAGGCCAGAACCAACCGATCCGCGCGATGGCCTTTTCTGCAAATGGTCAGACGCTGTTCACCGCGGCCCAAGACGGCGGGTTTCGCGGTTATCTGGTCGCCAATGGCCAAGCGGCGTTCAATGCTTCGCATGGTGCACCGATCACGGCGCTCGCAGTTTCGTCCGACGACCGCACGATCGTCACCGCGGGCGAAAATAACGTCCTGAGGTTATGGCAAGCCAACGGGAATGCGCTGGGGCCGCAACAGATCCAAGGGCTCACCGGCCCGCCGCTGAGCGTGGTGATCAGCGCTGACCAACAACGGGTCATCGTCGGTTGCGGCGGCGACAAACCTGCCGTCACTGCTTACGACCTCAAGTCGGGCAAACCGATGCAGCGGTTGACTGGCAACGCGGCGGCCGTACTCGCGCTGGCGGCACGTTCGGAAGCCTCCGATGCGGCATCGGTCGCAACGGCGCCGCATCATGTCATCGCGCTGTCTGCGGATGGGATGAAACGATATGGTGTTCACGCCATCCGCGAGATCACGGGGCACAACGGCGATGTCCATTCGCTCGCGGCGATGCCGGCGCAACCGCGGCAGATGTGGTCAGGGGGAAATGACGGCACGATCCGGCTTTGGAATCTCGATAACGGGCAATCGATCCGCCAGTTCAACCATGGCGGACCCGTGTTGTCGATCGCGGTTCGACCCGACGGCCAACGAGTCGCCTCGGCCAGCGAAAACAAGACGGCGAAATTGTGGCAGGTCAACGGCCAACAGGTCGCAGAGCTGCGCGGCGATTTGCGGGCCAAGACCCAAGTGGCCCGCGCTACCTATCAACAGACCACCGCCACAGCGATGGTGAATGTGAGCAAACAGCGGCTCGAAGCGGCCGAAAAGGACCTGCCGCTGAAAGTGGAGGCGGAGAAAAAGTCGACCGAAAACCTCGCCATGGCCGAGAAAACGCTTGCCGAGAAAAAAGAAGCTGTTGACAAGGCGAGTGCAGAAAAGTTAGCGGCAGAGAAAGAAGCGATCGATGCCGCCGCGGCCGCAAGGATGGCGCTGGTCGCTAAGACCACTGCCGAGAACGCCCATAAGCAAGCTATGACGGCCGCGCAGGTCGCGCAGGTGCAATCGAGCCAGATCACCGCGCTGGCGAATGCCGCCCCCAGCGATCAGGCGCTCAAAGGTGCCGCCGAACAGGCCGCGATGCGATTGGCCATGGCCCAACAGACGGTCCAGCAGATGCAAGCGGCGATGCAAGCCCCAAGCGAAGCATTCACCAACGCTACGAATGTCGCCAACGCGGCGGCACAGAAAGTGTCAACGCTGCAGAAGCCTTTCAACGACGCGTCGGCCGAATTGGTCAAGGCGACCTCGGCGAGGAACCTGGCCCAACAGCAGCACGAAATCGTCATTCGCGAATCGAAGGCCGCACAGGACAAGGTCCCTGTCGTCAAGGCGAGCTTTGCGGAAGCGGAGAAGTCGCTCGAAGCCGCGAAGCAGCGGCTCGAAGCTGCCCAAAAAGGGCTGACCGATTCCGAGATGCCCGTCCGATCGGTCAACTTTTCCCCTGACGGAGCGGTGCTGTTGACCGGCGGAGATTTCCAAAACGTTCATGCCTGGGATGGCGAGACCGGGACCCCGATCACCGTTTATGCGGGCCATACCGCGGGGCTGTCCGGTGTTGCCGTCATCGATGAGGATCGGTTCGTTTCGGTTTCGACCGACCGCACGCTAAAGATCTGGCAGCGGAATCCCCCCTGGAGGCTCGAACGGACGATCGGTGCGATCGATCGATCAGATGCCATCAGCCATCGCGTGCTGAGCCTCGACTTCAGCCCCGACTCGGCCCAATTGCTCGTTGCCGGAGGGGTCCCGTCGCGTAACGGCGAATTGCAGATCTTTTCGGTCGCCGACGGGCAACTGGTCAAACGCTTTGAAGATGCCCACGACGATGTGATCCATGCGGCACGTTTCTCGCCCGACGGGAAACGGATCGCGACGGCAAGCGCCGACAAGTACGTTCGGACGTTCGATGTCGCGTCCGGCCAATTGCTCCGGCGATTCGAAGGTCACACCAATTACGTCCTCGGGGTCGCCTGGAAGGGAGATTCCCAGACGCTGGTGAGTTGCGGCGCGGACAACGCGATCAAGGTTTGGGAGGCCGAGACCGCTGACCAGAAACGGACGATCGACAATAACATCACCAAACACGTCACGCGGGTCGAATATGTCGGGGAAACCGACACCATCATTTCGAGCTCAGGTGATCGAGTCGTTCGGATGCACAATGCCGAGAACGGCGGCAACATCCGATCGTTCAATAACGCTAAGAGCTGGTTGCATAGCGTTGATATTTCCGCAGACGGGTCGGTCGTAGCCGCCGGAGGTGAGGACGGTAAGGTGCTCGTCTGGAACGGCCAAAACGGCCAACTCCGATTAACTCTCGACATCGCCCCCGACGGTACGATCATCCCACAAACCGCGCGTTAGCGGTCGCCCGAACGTGACCTGACGATTCCTCAAATCAGGTCGCGTGCCGAGTGACGTGCGCCTTGTACTTCCCCGTCCACAGCAACATGACAAGTCGAGGGATGGGTTCTCTTTCCCCGTGGCCCTCTCGGATCCTTGCAGGTCTGCGTCGTGACGACGTCGTCAAGAGTCTTGGGGTATGTATTGTCGTTGTCATGCATACCCATCCTTACGCGGCTGATTCCGGCATCGCGACCCACGCCAATTCGTGACATTGACGAACCGCTGGTTGTTATTCGATCCGCATTCGATTGCGATTGCTGGTTTGGTGGGAATCTGACGTCATATCGCCGCGCGACGTGTCCGGTAGTGCCAGGCTTGGTACCAGTTGGTATTGATTGTGACGTCATGGTCGTGGCTCGCTGATGAAACGGCAACGCCTCGCACGATGGACGTAGCAGAATCCGCCATGACGCTTTGGTGTTTCCCTTGATAGTCGAAGACAACTAGCAATTTAGTATTGCAATAGCTGTCAAAGAACGCGTCTCTCGTAAAAACACCTTTTCAGATGTGGAAGAGGCCAACGCTTCAACACGTTGAAACAAGGATAGCGAGATGATCACCGAATCATAACCCAATGCGGCTAATGCATCGATTGGTTCTGGCTGACCAACTCGGATACACGAATGCTAAAGAGCTTCTGGGCCAGAACATGGATGACGAAGAGAAGGTCGACAAGCTATTGAGCAATCTCAGCAGACATGCGAACTTAGCCGCCAAGGCATAGGGCATTTGAAGCAAAACTAGTACCCGTCAACGCGTCGATTCGTGGGGCGGACTGGGTTGAAGTGCGCGATTCGTGATGAAACTCAGCACACACGGTTTCGTGTGTGCTATCAGATTAACTAACCGGACTATTGAGGTAGACGACTATGCTTTGGACGATTTTCGTAATTCTCCTGGTACTCTGGGCGTTGGGACTTGCGACCGGAGCAACGCTTAACGGGTTCATTCATATACTTTTAATACTCGCGGTCGTTGTCGTGTTACTGCGTGTCATCCAAGGTCGTCAAGTAGTATGAGCGACCAAGCGTTATTTGAAACTTTACGACAAACAGGATGAACGGGCAGATGGAAATTCCAACTATCAAGCCGGTCGCGATCGACGAATATGATGATTCCGATGAGGAGGCAAAACATCCTGGTGCTGTTTTGGGATGGGTTATGGGAATCTACCCGGCGGTCCTTATCGTAGCGATCCTGTTGGTAATCATCGGAATAGGCATCCGAAATGCCTATAGATTCACTTTCCCAAACTCGCATTCCGCCCAAGTCGAATCAATGATTCCCACAGACGCTCACAAAGACGAAACCAAACCATAAGACTTTTCTTATAAATGAACGCTTTGGTGTCGCTCTGACATACTTGATAAAGAGCCCCTTAGTTTTTAACACGCAAGTCTTTAGTAGCGGCTCAATCGCCTAAAACGCCGATAAGCTCCACGCGGTAAATCGAACGCTCACGCGCAGCCAACCCACGCCGACTTGCATCACGTCTACGACCCGGACGGTGTCGTTCGATCGTTCAGCGGCCTCCTTTGTGAGGGCGTATCTTACGGTTTTTTTGTTTGCGTTGCTCGCCGCGTGGCAGCAAGCCGATGAATTCTAGCCCTTGCCGGAGCAAGCCCTTGAGGTCCTGATCGCTATCCACCCCATCGGTGTCGACCACCACCCAACCCTTCAACGGTTTTCCGGTGATGTCAAATTCGTGAACGCGGGGTTCTTTCAAGGCGGCGTGGTAGGCATCTGGACCCGTTCGGACAATCAGCCTGTTACGCCAAACACCGGCGAAGGCGAGGCCGTCCTGCATGAAGCAGGCACAGCCAAACATTCCCTTTTTGACAATCCCCTGCTCGGCGATCAATGCGTCTTCAACGCGAGCGGCAAGGAATTCTTCGAACGGGATGTCGGTTCAGGCGAGGCAGCAAGTGATGCCTATCGCGGAAGCGGTTGGATGCGGCATGCCGAGGCGATGTGGCGATCGCTGGTGAATCTCAACGGCGGGCCTTTCGCTTCCGTGCGGCGATGCCGGTTACGACCGAAACCAGTAGCAGAGTAGCGCTCGGCTCGGGTACCGCCGTCGAATTTTGAAGCGCTAAGACGTCATCAACATTCACGGTGGAAACGAAGCCGTCATCGTCCCCGGACAGAATAAAGTCGATCATGTATTGCCCGGGGGTGAGCGAAGCGACATCGAGCAGCACACGAGATTTGCCGCCGCCGAGATCGGTCAGTATGACGGCCGAGGATTTGTCTTGGAAACCGCTCGCATCCCGTGCGAAAAACGCATCCAAAATCCCGGCCGAGATCGGCGATTGTGCGACGCCGGTCGAATTGAAGAGCGTGGCTTGAAAGCTGTCGAAAGAGAGGCCTGTGGAGGTCCCGCCGGCAATCGAGGTGAAGTCGTAGATGAATTCGAGCGACTTGGCACCTGATGGAAGCGTGAATGTTTGGCTCAGTTGGCGGCTGGCGTCGGCAAAGCCGTCGACGCCGAATCGGGCCATCCCCCCGCCATCGATCGGGGCGGCGAATCCGGCGCCGAAATCGGTATCCCAATTCGCGAAGGTGTTCGGGGCGACTCCAGGCGTCGAAAAATCACCGTTGATGACAATCGCCGCCGAGGCAACCTGCGGCAAAGCGGCGGTCAACAAGAAGAGTACTGCGACGAGCGGACTCAAAAGTCGCGTCCGAAATGTAGTTTCTGTTCTGTTCATAGGGCACTATATTAGGCCGATCTGGACAGAAAACGAGTCAAAAACGGCCGGATATGCATGATTTTCCGCTTAGATCGATGGTCCGAAAAGACCATCCTCCCCATTGACCAGTTCCCAAGCCACTGGGGCATCCTTGTCCTCCTCGTCCTCATCGAGGAAGCCCAGAAGGGCGGAATCGAATGCCGCGCGGTTGAGCGATGTCAAGCCGACCGGCAGTTCGGACGCGGTGGCATCGGAACTCGATGCCACGTCGCGACCGATCAGGGTGGCGAGGTGTTCGAGGATCGCCGCGGCATCCTGTCGCGTCACGTCGTCACTCCCATCAACATCGACCATCGGTGACACCATCATTCCCACCAAATCGGCCAACTCCTGGTTGATCAAGTCATCGCCGCGATCGAGATGGTTGATGACGCGGAGGGCATCCAGTGGTGTGACCCGACCGTCGCCGTTGACATCCATCGGGCTGGCGGCGTTGCGGAACTGCGGGGCGACCGGTTCGAACGCCGCCGCGACACTTCGGAAGGATCCGAATTGCGACGCCGTTTCCCCTTCGCCCGCGGCGATGGGGATCGCCATCACGACCGGGGTGAAATTGAAATTCACCCGCGGCGATGGTGTCCTGATCCCGATCACCACCGCACCGGTTGTCATCCCCTTGGACAATCGCCCCGGATTGGTGATGTCAAAGTAGGGTGTTCCATCGGTAAGGGTCCCGTGGGCATTAACAACGGTCGAGCCTGTCGGCGCAAGCCCGGTGATCAACAGCCGGATCGGACCGTCAAAGCTCGATAGTGACTTGTTGGTCAGCGACGCGTAGAAACCCCAGACCCCCGACAGGCGGTTCTGTTGGCGACCATAAACGTTGACGTTGAACGAACCGGTCGACTCGACGGGGACCCTTTGTGGCGGTTCGAAATCGAACGAAGCGTTGAGCTGTTCGCTGACGTTGCCGAGCTTGTCCGTCGTCGCGCCGCGGGCGGCGGTGACGGTGATCGCACCCTTCGCAAGCTTATCCCCGTCGTCCCCGTACCAATAACGCACCGCTCCGCTAGGCAAGACGGTGAACCGATCGATGCTGACGCCGGTGATGCGGACGTCGTCCTTGTCGAGCGATGCCGGGTCGAAGCCCGCTTCCCCGGCATCGGCCCAGGCGATGTCGACGTAGCCGACGTCGGTCTTGAGCTTTGTCGCCGGGGCGGGGTCGACCAGGGTCGCGGCGGGGCCGCGGCTGTCGAGCGAAAAATTCACCAGCACCGGGTCGCTGACGTTACCCGCGTAGTCAGCCGCGGCGCCCGATCGGACGGTGACGACAATCGCCCCTTGCGGCAACGTGTTGCCGTCATCGTTGTACCAGTAACGGATTGAACCGCTGGCAAGTGTTTCGACCCGATCGATGCTCACCCCCGTGACCGTGACGTCATCCGACCCGATCGAATTCGGGTCGAGCCCCGCGGCACCGGCATCCGACCACGCCAACTCGACATAACCCAAATCGGAGGCCGTCAAGCGGTTGGCGATCGGGGAATTCACCACCGCTTGAGGCGGTGACGAATCGCGGGTAACGACTAGCGGCTCTGTCGTCGTACCGTAAGGGTTGGTCGCGCGGACGCGGAACGTGTTGGTCCCGTCGACGATCGGGACGCCGGTGAACTTGTAATTCCCAGCGGCGTCGGAGATGACTTCGCCGTCGTCGAAGCCGTCGCCATCGGCGTCGAGTTGGACCGACAAGCCGGGTCCCGTCGCGCCGACGAGGTCAACCGTCGCCAGCCGGGTCAAACGATCCCCCGCGGCGCCGCTGTCCGATGCGGGGTCCAGCGAAACGCTGAGGCTGGGCAACGTCTTATCGACGAGGCCGACGTCATCAATGCGGACCACCGTCCCGAGCTCGCCGAACCCGAGCAGGTCGAAATAGATCGCCGCGATCGTTCCCGGTCGGACCGAAGTGAGGTCGATCGTGAAGGTCGTCGAGACACCCGATTGCAAGGTCATTCCGTTGGCCGAGCCGCTTGGAGCCGACACCGCCGGTGCGGCCATCAGCGAACCGTCGGACTGCAGGCTCAGCGTCGCGTCGGTACCGGTAAGCCCTGCGGGGGTCCCCAGGAGGGGCTTGCCGGTGTGGACGTCGAGCATCGCGAATTCGAATGCGTCGCCGACCGTGCCGGGGTTATTCGCGAATTCGGCGGTGATCGTGAACCGCAGCCCGGTCGCCGTTTCCGGGATCTTGATCATCTGCGTGAAGCGCGAATTGTAGAGCGAGTCTTCTTGCAGGGCCCCGATCCCCGCGGGGGAGACGGCTGAACCGAGCGTCTTCCAGCCGTAGTTCGTTGATGCGGGGTCGCTGATGGTGAAATCACCGTTGACGACAAAGGTCGGTGCATCGAGATGGGTCAGGTACGTTTCGCCGATCGCGAAGCCATCGAGTGACGGTGTCGCTTGGGTCCAGACCGAATCTTCGCGGGTCGGTGCGCGTCGCAAGCCGATGGCGAGCGTTTCGGCCATTAGGCTGGTGGGGTGCGCGGCG
>JBEIRZ010000310.1:0-5521 GCA_040375695.1 Planctomycetaceae bacterium | reverse complement strand
GACCGGGTCGGTGATGACGAAAAGGTAGTATTCTTCGGTCTCGTCATCGAACCCGGACGGCGCTTGGAACGAACGCTTCTGGGTGTAGCTTGCGCCACCCGCTAAACCGCCGGTGTGGCGCACCTGGCCGAGGAAGCGGTCGGAGCGGAGATCGAGGAATCGGTCGCGAGAGAGGTAGACCAAGTCGTCCCATGCGGTCTGTCCCGGGGGCGTTATACCGCCGAAATTTTGAACCGTGTAGGTAAATTCGAATGCCTGGCCCGCGCGAACCCTTGGCGGTGCGACGATCTGGGTCACCTGCAAATCGGGCGGTGTCGCGAGCGTCACCCGCAGCGGCGAGGCGACCGTGTTGTTCCCCTCGAACGCGAATTCGTGGACTTCCCCTTGAGCCAAAGAGCGTTGGCGTAACGCGACGCGGTCGAATTCGGTCGATGCAATCCCCTCGGCGAATTTGACGCCCCGATTTCCGAACCCGATGTTGCTCATCGTCTCGTACAGATCGGGAGCCGCAGGAGAATCGGTAAGGATCAAGAGGTAGAAATCACCCTCGATTCCATCCGGGATCCGGACGTTCATTTGCACGGGGTACGACTGGCCGATACCTAGCCCTTCGCGGCCGTTGCGATCGAGTTGTCCGACCATCGTGTCGAAACGATCGAGTGACGCATCTTTGGAAATGAAGACGCGATCGGGCCATGAATTAACCCGCGTCGAACGGGTACCTTGATTGACGACATTGAAATCCAGCGTTACCGTCTCGCCGGACATCGTACCAGCCGGAGCCTTCAGGTCGCGGATCACCAAATCGGGCTCGAAGTAGGCGACATCGAGCGGGGCCGACGCGAGATTATTGAACGGGTTCTCGAACGCCCAACGTGAGAAGCGATCGACCCAGTACGAATTCGGATAGTTCGTCGCTGGCCACCACTCGGTTTGTAGGACCCTCGCCGATTCGTAGTAGCGGTCGTCGTTCGCGTTGAGGTGGAAGTAGACGAAGAATTCTCCGCCGATTCCCGTGGGAATGCGAACGTTCACTTCCGCGGTGAACGTTTCGCCCGGTTTCAGCGGTCGGTCGTTCGACCGGGCATACTTGCCGATTTGGGTCGCTCGATAACGGTCGAATTCGGCATCGGCGGAGATCCACAAGTAATCGGTCCAATAGCTCGTACCGGACCACACTGGGATATCGCCAACGTTTTGGACCGTGTAACGGATCGTCGCCAATTCCCCCGACTTCGCGTCGTTTGGCATTTCGATGCCGATGATCTTGAGGTCGGCAGGCCTCGGCGAAACGACGCTGGCCGCGACCCGCTGATTATTGGACTCGTCCGATTCGCGAATCAGCCCTCTGAAATCTGTGACGACGACGATGTGCGAACCTATCGCCGAAGGGGATAATTTGATATTCAGCGTCTCCTGATAGGTCGACTTGGCATCGACGCCAGAGCGTTGCACTTCGGCCAACAGCATCGCGTTGGCGTTATTCAGCGGCGTGTCCGGTGAGGGGACGAGCCAGACTCGGTCGACCCATGAACCCGATGCGTTCCCTTTCCCTTCGTTGGTCACCGCGTAGCGAACGACATAATCCTCGCCCCCGGTTCCGGTGGGGGCGACGACCAAGTCGGTCACCGTTAAGTCGGGGAGCGGCCGCGAGAGCCCGATGACGTCGATCGCGCGGGCCTTGTAATTGTTGTTATCGATCTCACGCGGGTCGTCGGGGTTAACGTTGTCCGCAATGGTGTCCTCAAGAACGACGTCATAGGGATCTGTCCAGGGGGTGATGTAATAGGTCCCCGAGGCCAGACCGGTCGGCAGCGTCACCGTCGTGACGACATCGTAACCCGCCTTGTTGACTAATGCTCCCTTGTGACTCAGCGTCTTGAGGAGGAAATCGCCTTGGCCGGGGTGAGGCCGGTTTTTGTCCCGGGTCAACCAAACGGTGTCAGACCAGTTATTCACCGGGGTCGTGCCGGGGCCCAGATTTGTCACGGTGAAGCGGACTTCGATCGTCGCCCCCTCGATCGCTTGCGTCGGCGCGACGACAACCGAGGTGACCAGGTCAGGGAGCGGCTGCGGGACGACGTAGAGCTCGCGATAGAACGTATTGTTCGCCTCGTTCGGCCATTCTTCCATCACCCCGGTCGCGTCGGTCTGGACGATTAAGTAAACGGTCCCGCGAAATCGCAGCGGCACGACCGCCGACTGGGTGATCGTCCGGTACTGCTCGCCCGGCTCGAGAGCCGATTGGTTCCCCGTCTCGGCGATCAAGATGTCGTCGCCCGAAATGATCGGATCGAGCGACAGGTAGACGCGGTCGGTCCAGCGTGGGACCGTCGTTGCCACCGTCCCCTGATTGAGGATCGTGAAATCGACGGCGACCGTCTGGCCCGGGTCGACCTTGTCGGGTGCGATCAGGTCAAGCACTTGCAGGTCGGGGCGCGGCCTGACGGTAATCGTCACCGGTGCGTCGTCAACCCGCGTGTTGTTATTCGTCGCCCCATGTTCGTAAAGTCGGCCACCCTCATTGGTCGTTACCACGGTCTGGTAAACGCCATAGACCCTCACCGGCAATCGGACTTGCTCACGGCGCGTGTAAGTCTTACCCGGCTCGACCATCCCCTCGTACCGATACGACCCGAGCGAAATGATCGGGGCGCTGGGGTCGCCGACCTTGCGCAAGTGAACGGTGTCTTCCCACGCCCCGGATGCGAGACCGGTCCCCGAGTTCGTCACCGTCCAGCCGATGTCGATCAACGTCCCTTCTTCGACCGGCAGCGACGGCACCTGGATATCGCTGACAACAAGATCGGGGGGGGGCGTCAGCGACACGTCGATCCCGCCGGAGACCTTGTCGTTATTGCCGGTGTAGATGAATTCGAAAACGCCGCCCCCCGTTTCGAGCACGAGGTAATACCGACCCGAAATACCTTCGGGAAGCGTCACGGTCGCGGTCCGATCGTACCCCGCGCCGACCTCCAGTTGGCCGAAGTGCTGGAAATAACCCAACGCGCGGATTCGGTTCTTTCCTGCGGGGTCTGTCGCCAGCGAAACGCTATCGGTCCAGACCGCCCTGTCGGTCAAACCGATCCCGCGATTCTCCACCCGCCAAGAGATCTCGATTTCGCGACCACTCGACGCGATCGCCGGGATGTCGAATCGTGTCGGCAACAGATCCGCGTAGGGGATCGGCATCACGTCGACAAAATTGCTCGGTGACGCGGCGTTGTTCGCCAAGCGATCATCTTCGAAGATCACCCCTTGCGAATCCGCTTTGACGAACAAGTGGAACCTGCCGGTGAGCGCCGGCGGCAACACGAACGATTCGGTCCGTTGATACGACTGGCCACTGGCGAGCCCTCTAGGCCTGGAGAAAACTCCCAAACGGCGGTCGTCCGAATCTCCGTAGATATCGTTTGCCGACAGGACGACCGTGTCGGTCCAGGTCATTCCGGATGCATCCCCCGTGCCGACGTTTTCGACCCGCCAACTGACGCTGATCCGCGCCGGGTCGGCGATCAACCGCTGAGGGGCAGTAACGTTCGATACGGCGAGGTCCGGGTAGGCGGCCAGCGTCGCGGTGACGTTGGTCGAACCGGCGTTGTTCAGTTCCCCCTTCCCTTCGGCGTTGTATTCGAAGACCTCGTCGGCCGAATCGATCGTCACGACAAGTTCCAAGTCGCCGACGCTTTTCGAGCCGTCTGGGATGCGGATCGAAGCCGATTGCGCGACACCCTTGCCCGCCGCGATGGACCCGTCGGCAGCGACCGAATAACGCTTTACGAACGCGGCCAGCGGGGTGCTGTTGCCCGGCTTCATCACGCGTACGCGTTGGTCGAAGTCGCGGGTCACCGAGGCGGTCCCGGAATTGAAGACGGTCCATTCGAATGTCGTCGACTCGCCCGTCTTGACCGTCTTCGGTGCGGCGGTCGCCCCTTGCACGATCAAATCGGGATAGGGCGGAAGGGCCGAACGGAACGTTAGCGTCGTCACGTTGTTCGACTCGGCCAAGCTCCCCTCGATCCCTTCGACGACTTGGAAATTCCAATCGGCGGTGATGGTGACTTGAAAATTACCCCCTCCCGCCACGCCATCGGGAAGCTTGATCGTTAATTCGCGATCGATCGTCACCCCCGCGGGAATCAAACCGCTCGCCCCCAGCGGCACCGGTGAGACGCGATCGGCGAGCCAAGCGCCGGTACCCGTATTGATGACGTGAGCCCTCTCGGTGAAGGCGTTGGTTACGGCTGACCGCCCTCGGTTGGCGACCTTCCACCGCAGCGTCACCGTTTGGCCGGCCGTCGGGTTCGACTCGACGACATTTAGGTCTTCGATCACGAGGTCAGGGAGCGGCGGCAGGGAAAGCTGGATCGTCGAGGCGCTCACCGCAACGTTATTCGCTTCGCTGATCTCCGATTGCACGCCCGTGCCGTCGGCGGAGACGATCAGGTAATAGGCCCCCGCGCCGACTGATGTACTCAGCGGCAAAGCCAGCGTCACATCGGTCCGCTGATACGACTGTCCCGCGGGTAGCGGATTGGTAACGGCATCAAAAGCGCCGATTTCGACGTCCCGCCAATCGAGCACCCGGTCGCGGCTGATCCAAAAGCGATCGCGAAGTGGCCCGCTCGCTGTTGCCGTCCCTTGATTGGTCACGCGGTAATCGGCACGCAGCGATTCGCCGAAGAACGCGCTTGCCCCCCGGAGCGTTACCTCGGCGACGAGGTCGGGGGCCTGGACATGGATCGGCCGAAGTGACGAAGTGTTGTTCCCTTCATAAAGGAATTCATAAACCCGATCGGTCGCGTCTGTCTTGACATAGAGGTAACCGTCACCGGTGAAGCTGAGTGGCAACGTCAACGAAGCGGCATCGGTGTAGGTCGCGCCGAGTTCCAGCGTGCCGTTGCGAGTCACCTCGCCGACCCAAACGTCATCGCTGTTCCCCGCAACCATGTCGCGGCTGAGATAAAACATATCCCGCCAACTCGATTCGGTCGTTTTCGCTAAGGCTGTGTTGCGATCATTCGTCACGGTCCAGGCGACATCGATCCGCTTGCCGATTTCGCCGATTGCGGGGGTCACATTCCAACTCGCAGTCAGGTCGGCGAAAGGCTCGCGGGCGATCGAAAATTCGCTCGACTGGCCGAGGTTGCTCTGGGCATCGGTATACTCATAGACCTTGCCAAATCCGGTGCCGAAGTCGGTCATCACGAAGAGGCGATAGCGGTTGGAAAGGCCGGTGGGAAGGAGCCCCGTCCAATTGCCCAGATACGATCCGCCGGGCGCTAGCGATCCGTCCCGAGTTACGTCGGCCAGCACGATGTCGTCCGCGTTGCCGAAGAAACGGTCGGTCGACAAAATGAGTCGATCGGTCCACTGGCTGACCGTGCCTCCCGGAATGCCATTCCCCGTCACCCCGGGCCCGGAATTGGTGACCTTCCAGCCGACCGTGAGCGGCTCGCCGGCAAACGCGATCGGTTTGGAAACCGTGACGTCCGACAGGGCCAAGTCGGCATAGTCGGTC
>JBEIRZ010000583.1:0-2172 GCA_040375695.1 Planctomycetaceae bacterium | reverse complement strand
GCTCGGCAAAAAGTACTTCGCCAAGCTGTTGCGGTACGGGTTCGATGAGTCGAAACCGGCATCACCAGATGTCCACAGCGCGATGTTGTCATTGACGCCACTGCCAGTGGCGAATTTATAGGCCGCTTGGTTCCCCGTGCTGGTATTGAGCCAATTGACGAACCGCGCCGCTTCGTTCCAGTTAACAGCCGTCGCTGGCTTGTTCGCGTCACGCGCGTTCTGGGTGATTTGCAAGGCTTGCGAAGCATTGAACTTCGTGATCATGCCCTCGCTGACCTCGAACTTGCCAATGTCATAGCTGTAAGCCACGGCACCGGCCGGATTCGGGTCGCCGGTGGTATCGGGCGCATTCCCCGGATTACCAATGGTGACAAACTCCATCTGGAACTGTTGGGCACCGACGCCGAAGGTGATCATACCGGCTGCGACTTCGGCAGCACTGGACAGCAGCACGATCGCGGTGGTCATGACCACCGCGATCGATCGAACCTCTCGATGAAACAAAGATTTCATTTTCGTACCCCCTATGGTTTCTCATCCGAACACCACGACCGAATCGACAGGTTCGGTCAACGTTGGGGGCCGAACATAGCAGAAGAAAAGCGAAAAAGGGCCAAGAGATTTGTATCAAATTGTATCAAGACTTTTTTGTATCCAATTGTATCAAACGCCGAAAATACCCCGACGCCTGTGGTAGGATATGAACGGAACCGTCTTGATCGCACGTTCCGTAAGCCGATTCCCTTGATCACCGCTTGATCAACAAGCGTCGGTCTCGACATCGGGCGTAATGCTCGCATCGGTGGACCCCTGCGGGGTCGTACCCGGGATTCGGGATTCGCTTTTGAGGGCGTTTTCGCGAAGTTAAAAGCAATGGTTACAAGCTGCGATCCCGCCGGGGTCAGGAACGCAAGCAGTGGTTACCGGACGGCTTGCGCGGTGCCGCTTTTGTGGTGGGCGTTACCGGACGGCTTGCGCCGTGCCGCTTTTGTGGTGGATGTTACCGGACGGCTTGCGCTGTGGCGCTTTTGTGGTGGGCGTTACCGGACGGCTTGCGCCGTGCCGCTATTGTGGTGGATGTTACCGGACGGCTTGCGCCGTGCCGCTTTTGTGGTGGGCGTTACCGGACGGCTTGAGATGTGCCGCTTTTGTGGTGGGAGTTACCGGACGGTTTGAGATGTGCCGCATCGAAATGCTTCGCTGCGTTGCTCTGCAGGGTATGCGTCATTTGAAAGCCCGCGGCCTTCTTAGGCTTCAGCACCTCGCAAAATCCCCGTCCCATTTAAAGCGGGGCGTTCCCTAGAGAGCGAGGGGTTAGTTGCGGGTGAGTTGGTAGAAGCCGAGTTTGAGCTGTTCGATGCGGCGGTAGGCGGTGCTGAGGTTGAGCGTCGTTTCGGCGCCCCCCAGCAGGAGGTAGCCGTCGGGGGCGAGGCGGGATTCGATCCGCTGCAGGATCGATCGCTTGGTGGGGACGTCGAAATAGATCATCACGTTGCGGAGGAAGACGAGATCGAACCGACGCATCGGCGGCCAATCGCCCGCGAGGTTCAAGGGTTTGAAATCGATCATCTGGCGGAGCTCGTCGCGGATCCGCCAGCGGTTGCCGTGTTGTTGGAAGTATTTGATCAACAGCGGCGCGGGGAGCCCGCGATTGACCTCGAGCTGGGAATAGTCGCCGGCGCGGCAGCGGTCGAGCATCGTCGTCGAGATGTCGGTCGCTTGGAAGTGGATCGTCCAGTCGGCCAGTTGCGGGAAGTATTCGCGGAGGAGGATCGCGATCGAGTACGGTTCTTGGCCGCTGGAGGCGGCGCCGCACCAGATCGCGAGGGACTTGGACGGGGCCCGCAGCGCGATCAGCTCTGGGAGGACGTGGTGGCGGAGGGCGTCGAAGGGGTGGATGTCGCGAAAGAACGAGGTTTCGGTCGTCACCATCGCCTCGATCACTTCGGCGGGGAGGTTGCCGGGTCGGGGTTGGTGAAGTTTGGCGATCAGGTCGGCGACGCCGGCCAGCCCGTGACGCGTGGCGACGGGGTTGAGTCGGGCTTGGACGAGGTATTCTTTGCCGGGATCGAGCGAGATCGCGGTGTGGGATTGGAGCCAGGCGGTGAAGCGGGTGAAGTCGTCGGCGTTCATCCGGGGCGGTCCCCACGGACACGGCGGACGATTTCGGCG
>JBEIRZ010000093.1:0-14348 GCA_040375695.1 Planctomycetaceae bacterium | reverse complement strand
GACATGAACGATCGCCGGTGCGAGGATCGGTGGGCGTTAGCGCTGGGGCCGGACGACGACCTTCATCTGTTCGGGGTCACCGGCATGGAGGCGGGCGAACCATTGGGGGGCATCGGCGAGTGAGATTTGGGCGGTGATCAGCGGTTCGACCTTGATCTTGCCGCTCCGCATCAGTTCGATGCACTGGGGGTATTCGCCGTTGCAACCGCAGGTCCCTTGCAAGCGGATTTCGCGGGTGACGACGCTTTGCAAGGGTAGTTCGATGGTCGGGGAGATGTTGCCGACGAGGGTGACGGTGCCCCCTTTGCGAACGGCGTCGATGGCGGTTTTGACGGTCGCGGTCGCGCCGACGCATTCGAGCGCGACATCGGCCCCTTTGCCGGCGGTGGCGGCCCGGATCTTGCTGACGCAGTCCGGCTGGTCACCGCGAAAGGTTTCGGTCGCGCCGAGCGAGGCGGCGACGGCGAGCCGTTTGTCGTTGACATCGACGGCGAGGACGCGGGTCGCGCCGGCGGCCTTGGCGGCTTGGAGCGTCAGCAGCCCGATCATACCGGTGCCGACGACGACGACGGTGTCACCCAAGCGGATGTTCGAAAGGTTGACGGCATGGACGCCGATCGAGACCGCTTCGACGAGCGCGGCGTGTTCGAAGGGCATTTCGGCAGGGAGTCGATAGATGATGCGGCGGGGGACGGCGACGCGTTCGGCGAAGGCGCCGTGTCGGCGGTAATCGCCGCACGAAACGCCGAGGACGCGGCGGTTGTCACAGAGGTTTTCGTGGCCGGCGCGGCAAAAGTCGCAGTGGCCACAGGAGACGGTCGAGTCGAAGGTGACGCGATCGCCGGGGACGAGGTCATCGACGTTCGAACCGACGCTGACGACGATGCCTGCCGCTTCGTGACCCATCACCAGCGGCGGGATGCGGCGACCGGTGCTGCCGTCATAGCCATGGATGTCGCTGCCGCAGATGCCACAGGCTTCGACCTGCACGAGGACGTCATCAAAGCCGATCATCGGCTCGTCGACTTCGGTCACTTCCAGCTTTTTGTATTCGGTCAGGAGCAGGGCTTTCATCGGCGGGCTCGGGTCGGCGTGGTTCGAGGGACGGGTTGCAAAAGGGAAGGACGGTTGAACGGATGCGAGGGTGGAGTTTGGTGCGGGACAGGATAGGGGCCGGGACAGGATAGGGGCCCGGATAGGTTAGGGTGCGAGGTTGGTCAAACGATGCGGACCGCGATACCGGCTTGGGCCATCACCCGTTTCGTTTCGCGGATGGTGTATTCGCCGAAGTGGAAGATGCTGGCGGCGAGGACGGCGTCGGCCTTGCCGATCTTGACGGCGTCGACCAGGTGCATCGGGCAACCGGCGCCGCCGCTGGCGACGACAGGGATCGACACGGCGCGGCTGACGGCGGAGGTGATCGGCAGGTCGTAACCGTCTTTGGTGCCATCGGCGTCCATGCTCGTCAGGACGATTTCGCCGGCCCCGAGGCGTTCGACCTCGCGGGCCCAGGCGACGGCTTCGAGCCCGGTGGGGACGCGGCCGCCGTTGATGTGGACTTCCCAGAACTCGGCCCCGTCACGCGAGACCCGTTTGGGATCGATGTTGACGACGATGCATTGGCTGCCGAAGCGGTCGGCGGCGCGGCGAACGAAGTCGGGGTCTTTGCAGGCGGTGGAGTTGATCGAGACCTTATCGCAACCAGCCGAGAGGAGCGCGCGGACGTCGTCGATCGTGCGGATGCCGCCGCCGACGGTCAGCGGCATGAAGACCTCTTCGGCACAGCGACGAACGACATCGATCATCGTACCGCGACCCTCGTGACTGGCGGTGATATCGAGGAAGACGAGTTCGTCGGCCCCTTCCTGTTGGTAGCGTTTTGCTACCTCGACGGGGTCGCCCGCGTCGCGGAGGTTGATGAAATTGGTACCTTTGACGACCCGCCCTTCGCGGACGTCGAGGCAGGGGATGACGCGGGTGGCCAGCACGGGGGACGGGACCTTAGGAGATGATGTGGGGCGGGTTGCGAGGGTTGGGTTAGGGATCGGCGTCAATGTTCGTAGCGGGCGAAGATCATCCGGCCGGCGTTCGTTTGCAGGATGCTGGTGACGGTCACGGTGAGTTCACGACCGATCAACGAGCGGGCCCCTTCGACGACGACCATCGTGCCGTCATCGAGGTAGCCGACGCCCTGTTCGGCACCTTCACCCGCCTTGATGATCTTGATGTGGACCTGTTCGCCGGGGAGGAGCCGTGGCTTGAGGGCGTTGGAGATCTCGTTGAGGTTGATGACCGGGACGTTATGAATTTGCGCGACCTGGTTGAGGTTAAAATCGCCCGTGACGACCTTACCTTCGAGGTGTTTAGCCAGCAGGACCAGTTTCATATCGACGGGGTGGCCGGCGAGTTCTGGCAGGTCGCGGTCGAAGATCTGCAGGTCGACCTTGGGATCGGCGCGGAGGCGGTTGAGGATATCGAGTCCGCGGCGGCCGCGTTGGCGACGGAGCTTATCGTTGCTGTCGGCGATCGCCTGGAGCTCGGCCAGGGCGAAGCGTGGCAGGATCAATTGGTTGTCGAAGACGTGTGTCGCCAACAGGTCCTCGATCCGGCCGTCGATGATCACGCTGGTATCGAGGATCAGCGGGCGGAACCCTTTCGTATCGCGGACGAATTCGACATAGGGGATTAGGAAGCGGAAATCGTCCTTGGTCTGGATCAAGACGCTGATGCACAGGTAGCAGGCGATCACCGCGGTCACCAAGACGAACGGTCCGGTGTTGCCGGTCCGCTCGAGCAGCGGGGCGGCGGCGATGCTGAGGATGTAGGTCAGCAGGACCCCGACGAGGAGCCCGAAGTAGACCGCGGAGATCGTGTCGATCCGTTTTCTCGGGACGTAGATGTCGCCGATGATCACCGCCACCGCCATCCCCATCACGACCAGGAAGACCGTCCAGGGCATGTAGGAGGGGGTGCCATCAGGGAGCTGCGCGTTGATGATCGCAGAAGCACCGCTGGCGCAGATCAAAAAGATGCATCGAAGGATTATGAGAGCCATGGCCAAATTATGGTAAAAGTCTTGCGGGATAACCACCCTTTAAATCTGATAAGATTTCGCTCAAGGGCAGCATCCCATCCCGAAAAGGTTACGCCCCGTAGAGAAAATCCGCGCGGATCATTAGACTTCTTACGTTCGTCGGTGGGGTCTGTACACCGAATTCGTCCCTCCAACCCCCAGCAATAGTCAACATGGCCCGAAAGGTCGTCAACCGGAAAGAAAAAGCGGCTGAAATCGAAGCCGCGGCTGCGAAGGCAAAGGCTGCCCCCAAAAAGGTGGTGAAGCCGACCAAGTCGGCCAAACCGTCCAAGTCGGCTTCGAGCAAGTCAGAAGACGGCGAGGATGGGGAAGAAATCGTCGTCAAGAAGAAGGCCGTTCGCAAGGCGAAGGTCGTCGAAGAGCCTCGCAAGAAGCTTTATTGGGGCGTTTTCAGCCAAAACCTCAAGCGCGTCGCCGTCTTCGAGTTCAACCAAAAGGACGAGGCGGCCGCGCGGGCCGAAGAATTGAGCAAGGGTGGCAAGTCGCCCCATTTCGTCCAGAAGGTCAAAGAAGAGATCCAGCTCGAATAAACGACCAACCGCTGATGACCGTCGACACGTCGGCGGGAGTGTGAGTCCGAGAGGGGAACGCCCTCTTAAGCATTCCCGACCCCGTTAGCATTCCCGACCCCCTTGAGCGGTCGGCATGGGTAGCCGATCGGTGCGAACCGACGCGGATAGGCTAATTCGGCTTGGCCCGTCGCCGATCGATCGTGATGCTCCTTCGACACCCCGAAGCCGTTGAGAGTTTTTTTGGCAAGCGTGCCACGAAAGTTTCGGCACGCCTGTCGCTTGACCGATCTTCCTGCCGATCCTTTTCCCCCTTTAGGCCGTTGGTGACCTGATGCCCATGACCCTTTCGCCGCGTCGCGGCATGCGTCTTGCCCACGTTTCGTTCCTATGTCTTGTCGTGGTGATCGCCGGTTGGATCACCACCGAATCATCCGCGCAGGACCAGCCCAAAGGGGTTGCGGTGAAAAGTGAGGCGAAGGCGACGGACGTTTGGAAGTCGAGTTACACCGAGCAAACGTTCACGGACGGGTCGGGGGTCAAGCACGCCTATCGCCTTCGTTTCCCGGACGGGTTCAAAGAAGGGGACAAGACGCGTTACCCGTTGGTGATCTTTTTGCATGGCGCGGGGGAGCGGGGTTCGGACAACGAGATCCAGCTCGTCCATGGTGCGATCGAATTCGCGAGGGCCGATCGTCAGGCGAAGTATCCCTGTTTCGTCCTTTTCCCGCAGGTCCCGCTGAACGAGAAATGGGCCGATGCCGATTGGGGGAAGCCGACCGGGACGGGGAACGTTTCCGACAAGGACACCCCATCGATGGCCGCGGTGCTCGGGATGATCGACCAATGGGTCAAAAGCGGCAGCGTCGACCCTGACCGGATCTACCTGACCGGGTTGTCGATGGGTGGGTATGGGACGTGGTATGCCGGTGCGATCCATCGAGAGCGGTGGGCGGCGATCGCGCCGATTTGTGGCGGGGGGGACCCGACTTGGGCGAAGCGTTATGCCGGCTTGCCGATTTGGAATTTTCACGGCACGGCGGACAAGGCCGTCCCGATCTCGCGGAGCCGCGAGATGATCGAAGCGTTGGCAGCCGCCGGTCAGAAGCCGGAGCCGAAGAATACCGAGTACGAAGGGGTCGGGCACGACTCGTGGACGCAGACGTATCGTCGGGATGATTTCTTCGAGTGGCTTTTCGCGCAGCGGAAAGCGGCGCAATGACCCCTGCGACCACACGGCGTTGGCCGGCCGAATGGGAAGGGCAGGGGGCGATCTGGTTCGCTTGGCCCCACAACCGATCGACATGGCCTGGCAATTTCGCATCGATCCCCGCGGCTTATGCGGCGTTGGTCCGGCAAGCGTCCGAATACCTGCCGGCCAAACTGTTGGCCGCCGGGCCATTGGCAGATCAGGCGAAGCGATTTTTTGCCGCCGCACGCGATGTCGAGATGATTGAGATCCCGACCAACGACCTGTGGATCCGCGATTACGGCCCGACCTTCGTGCTGGATGGTGGCGATTTGACCGGCATCGATTGGCGATACAACGCGTGGGGCGGGAAGTACCACCCGCACGATTCTGACGCCGCGGCGGCGAAAGCGGTCTGCGCGGTGGCCGGGGTGCGGTGCGAGTCGAGCCCGCTGGGGTTGGAAGGTGGGGCGATCGAAACGGACGGCCAGGGGCGGTTGTTGACGACGCCCGATTGCGTGATCACCGACAGCCGCAATCCCGGATGGACGCGCGAGCAGATCAGCGAGGAGTTCGTGCGACGGTTGGGAGTGAGGGAAATCGTCTGGGTCGATGGGGGCGGGTTGGAAGGTGATGACACCGACGGCCACATCGACCAGTTGGCCAGGTTCGTGAACCCAGAACATGTGGTCTGTGCGGTGAGCGCCGACCGGGACGACCCGAATCGCGAGGGGCTGGAGCGAAACTATCGGCAGCTCGTCCGCTGGGGCGAAGGGACATCGCCGCGGGTCACGATTCACCGGATGGAAACGCCCCCGCCGCGGTTCATGACGGGGGGGAATCGGGTGCCCGAGAGTTACACGAATTTTTTGATGCTCGCCGATCGGGCCGTGCTGGTACCGACCTTTCGCCATCGGCGATACGATGATGCGGCGATGAGGTTGCTCCGCGAGCTGTTGCCGGGACGCCCGATCATCGGGATCGACGCCTTCGATTTCGCATGGGGCCTGGGGGCCTGGCACTGTGCCAGCCAACAGCAGCCATTTGCCGGGGGTTGATGCGTCGCCTCGGCCATGCACCAACTCGGGCCTGGTGCAGCGCGTTGGTTCGACGGGCCCGCAAGTTTGGGGTGTGAAGACGCGTGAGTTACCTGACCGACCTGACGTTACGATTGGCCTATGGCGCGTCGCGGATCGACCCCGAGCTCCGCGACGTCAACCGCGAGTGGCTGAGGTCGCAGCAGCGGCCCGACGGGGGGTTCGCCGGGCGCGACGGGGGGAGCGACCCCTACTACACGGCCTTCGGGCTGCGTGGGTTGTTGATCGTTGACGGGATCGATGACCAGGTGGCCAACCAGGCGGCCGGGTTCCTCACCAGCAAGCTCGACGAGCCGTTGGGGGTGGTCGATCGGGTCTCGTTGGTGATGGCCGCATCGATCTTGCAATTGACCCATGGGCATGACCTCTTCGAAGGGCGCGAAGATGCGAAGCGGGGGATCATCGATTTCCTCGAAACGCATCGCAGCGGTGATGGCGGTTACGCGAAGATGCCCGGTGGTGTTGCGGGGAGCACCTACCAAACCTTTTTGAACCTGCTCTGCTTCGAGCTGCTCGAACACCAAGTCGAGGGTCGTGACCGGATCGCCAAATTTCTCGATTCGCAGCGGATGATCGACGGCGGTTTTCGGGAGATCCGGGTTGCCAAGCGGGCGGGGGTCAACCCGACGGCCGCGGGGATCGGGGCGCTAAAATCGCTCGGCATCCTCGACCCTAATCACGAAGAGGCGACGATCGATTTCATCGCCGACATGGCGACCGACGAAGGGGGGTTGTCCGCCAACGACCGGATATCGCTGGCCGACCTGTTGAGCAGTTGCACGGGGATGGTCACGATGAGCGATTTGGGGGCGACCGACCGGTTGGAGCTGAACCGTTTGGCGAATTACGCGCAATCGATGCGTCGGGTCGACGGGGGGCAAAAGGTCGGCGGGTTTCATGGTTTCGCCTTCGACCAAGAGACCGACGTCGAATACACGTTTTATGGCTTGGCCTTGGTCGCGCTGGTCGCGGCGCATCAGGCCGATTCCGGGACGGGGCCTGATCCGGCGAAAACGGGTTGAGCCCTATCCCGTCGTCACATTCACCACCGCCGAGGAACCGAGGGATGCACGAACTGAAAGTCGAATCGATCCACAAGAGTTATCGCGGGGGCGGGGAGCCGCTGCACGTGCTGCGTGACTTGAGCTTGACGCTTTCCCGCGGCGATTCGCTCGCGGTGGTCGGGCCGAGCGGCAGCGGTAAGAGCACGTTGTTGCAGATCTTGGGGACGCTCGATCGCCCCGATTCGGGCAAGGTCGAGATCGCGGGGACCGACCCCTTTGTGCTCGACGAACGGGAGCTCGCCGAGTTCCGCAACGCCAAGATCGGCTTCGTCTTTCAAGACCATCACCTGTTGCCGCAATTGACGCTGCTGGAGAACGTCTTGATCCCGGCGCTTGCCAGGGGGACGGCACGGGCGGAAGATTACGACCGCGCGCAAGAATTGATCGCGCGGGTCGGGCTGGAGGAGCGGACCCAGCACCGCCCTTCGCAATTGTCGGGGGGCGAGCGTGAACGGGTCGCGATCGCCAGGGCGCTGTTCCACGACCCGGTGCTGATCCTGGCCGATGAGCCGACCGGGAACCTCGATCGCCGGACCGCCGAAAAGATCACGGCGCTGTTGTTGGAATTGCAAGCCAACAGTGGCGCGATGTTGATCGCGGTGACGCACAGCGATTCGCTGGCCGCGGCGATGGGACGCCGGGCCGAGCTGGTCGACGGGAAGCTCGCCTTTTGAAAACGCTCGGGGCGATTCGTAGGCGTCAGGTACGCACCCGAGTTCGACGTCAACGTACGCACCTTATTTTGCGTGATGACGCATTTAACAATGCGTTATCGAGCATTAGTCGTTGCCACATATCGTAACGCACCGGCTATTTGAGCCGCCACCGTTCGTCGAAGAAATCGGCGGCGACGACCTTACCCGGCCAGACGGCGTTGGGGGGCGTTTTGAGGTCGATCACGGCCCAATCGGGGAGCATGGGGACTTGCCGCGCGTTGTTGAGGTAGGCGTATTCACGGAAGGTGAAGCTGCTGTTCAGGACGACGTAACGCGCGGGGTTGAGCGGGTTGGGGTAGACCAAGATTGGGAGGTGCTCGGCAGCGGGGAACGAGCGATCGCCGACGGTCACTTTGTCGTTATCCCAACCGACGGGAAGGTCCCCGATCACCTTCGCGATCAGCCGGTTGGAATTCGGGTCACCCCACAGGATCAGGTTCGATGAGGCGATCATGGCGTCGGTGACTTTGTCGTCATCGACGACGATCGCATCGCCGCGGAGGTGTCGCCGCCAATGTTCGATCGCGCGGGCCAGTTCGGCATCGACCCATTTGGCGACGGCCGGGTGGGCGGCGGTGCCGGTGGGGCGGACGAAGACGAAGCTATCCATCAGCGCGTCATCGATGGGGCCTTGGAGCCCGTGTCGTTTGCGGAGCCCTTCGGCGGGGGGGCCGACGACCCATTGGCCTTGATCGTTTTGGTGGGCGGCGATGCGGAACGAGCCGTCGGAGGCGGGGCGTCCGGCGGCCATTCGCGTGACCGGTCCGACCTTACCGTTTGCGTCGGGGGCATGGATCACGAGCGAGATTTCGCCACCGGATCGCCAGAGTTTGGCGAGCGTTTCTTGGCGGAGCGGCAATTCGCCGGCGGGGAAATCGAAGCTGAAGGCGGAAACGTTGCTGAGGTTCACGTCGAGCGACACCTTGGGGTCGGGATCGGAAGCAGTCGCTTCGCCCCAGGTCGCTTCGAGGGTCGCCGGTTTCCAATGTTCGTTCATCCCGTCGATCCGCGCGGCGTGCATCCGGTTGTACTTGAGCGTCTGCGTCGTCATGCGGATCATGCCTGGGGAACGCTCACGGCCGCGGGTCGCCAGCGTGCGGAGCGAATCTTCGATGATCCCCTTCGACACGGGGTCGTACTTGTGTCCCATCCCGGCGCCGATGATGTGCCTTAGCGGGATGTGGAGCGCGGCGAGGGCTTCTTCCATCACGTCGGCGGCCTGTTTTTGGGAATCGTTTTCGCCGCTGTAAGCGATCGTGGGGCAGTGCGTCAAATTGAGCGCCCACTTGTCGCAATCGTAGAGCCCCCATAGGCGTTCTTCCCACGGCGTGGGTTGGAGCTCTTCCTTTTGAAAGACCTTGAGGAAGCGGGGGGTTTCGGAGAAGCCCGCGCCGGGGGCGGCGGCGAAGAAGCGGTCGGCGTAATGCGTCGCGAATTGCCAACACCCGGCGCCGCCCATCGAAAAGCCGCGAACGGCGATGCGATCTTCGTCGATGCGATACCGCAGTTGGACATCGGCCAGGGCCTCGAGCACATCGACCTCGCCGGCGAACTTGAAGGCGTTGGAATAGCGGCCATAGGGGTGCAGCACGATCGTGTGAGGCGGTGCGAATTCGCCGACGCTCCGCATCCGGTCCCAGAGAAAATTGACCTCGCTCAGCTTTTCGCCGCGGCCATGAAACCACAGGTCGCACCTTGTCGCGGCGCTGTGGTCGAAGTCGTAAGTCGTCGGGACGATCAGTCCGTAGGGCTGGACCGTCGCGTCGAGGCGGCTGATATAACCGCGAACGACCGGGCCGGTTTGGGTGACCCAAGCGGGTTGGCCGGCGAGCAATTGGTCGGCGCGGGTGAGCCCTTCGCGGATCAGCCCATCCCCTTTGTCGATATCCTTGGGTTCGAAGAATTCTTGATGATCGAGCGCGACGCGGACGGCCCGTTCGAAGATCATGACATCCGGCAACAGCGCGATCTTGGCGGGGTCGTTCGATGCGCGTACCGCGGCGATCTTTTCTTGGAGCTGGGTGAGCCCCATCCGGAGCGACGCGGCGCGATCGGCGGGGACTTCGACACCGAGCGCCGGGATCCTGCGAACGTTTTCGATCAGGTTGTCTTGGGGTCCATCGGCGACGGCGATGCGAAGCGACGGGAGGGCCAACAGGGTTGCGGCGACGAAGCGCCAAAAGGTCGCGTTCATGAGGGACGAGTCGCAAGGGGGAAGGGGATAGGAAGCGATGAAGAGCGGGGGGCCATAGGGACGGGAACGGGTCGATCGGGGAGGGCCACCTGTCGTGCGAGCGGGGCGAAATTGCCCCGCGATTCATTGACGCAAAGTCATGAGCAACAAGCACTTACGACCACAGCGATCCGGCGGATTCGGCGATACTTGCCGTAATGCCGGGTTGCTGAGGTGAGTGGTGCGGAGCGTCGAATCAGGCCTGAAGGACCCACGGTTTGCGGTATTCCTTGGTCTGCCATTTGGCCGCTTCGGGGTCGCCGATGATCTGCTGGGCCTTGGGGTCCCATTGGATTTTTTTACCGGAGCGGACGGCGATGTTGCCGAGGTGGCAGACGGTGGCGGAGCGGTGTCCGATGTTGATATCGGCGACGGGGGTTTTGCGCGACTTGACGCAATCGTAGAAATCGTTGACGTGGGCGATGTTCGCCTGCGAGCTGACGATTTTGGGGAGGGTGATGTCCTTGAGGAGTTCGGGGGGGTTCGTTTTGATGCCGCCGCGATAAACGAAGAGGCTCCCTTTTTCGCCGATGAATTCGGTCCCTTGTTCGTTTCCCTTGGAGCCCGGTTTTTGGCGGCAGGTCATGACGACGCCGTTGGCATAGGTGTATTGGATCTCGGTGGTGTCGGGGGTTTCGTACCAGCCGTCGGGGTTGAAGGTCGCTTTCCCTTCGACGCTGACCGGGCCGCTGTCATCCATCCCGAGGCCCCACTGGGCGATGTCGAGGTGGTGGGCGCCGAAGTTCGTCTGTTGGCCGCCGCTGTAATCCCAAAAGAAGCGGAAGAGGTAGTGGACGCGGTTTTTGTTGTAGGGTCGCAGCGGCGCGGGGCCGAGCCAGCGGTCGAAGTCGAAGCCGTCAGGGGGAGCGCTATCGGGGACCGGATTGCCGGCGCGGTCGATCCAGTTCGGGCCGGGGAGGGTGACGTTGACGGCGGAGATTTTTCCTAGGAGACCTTGTTGGACGAGCTTCACGGCGAGCTTGAATTCTTCGCCGCTGCGTTGCATCGTCCCGGTTTGGACGACACGGCCGTTGGCCCGGGCGGCTTCGATCATCACCTTCCCTTCGTCGATCACCAGCGTCAGCGGTTTTTCGCAGTAGACATCTTTGCCCGCCTTGCAGGCGTCGATCGTCATCGTCGCGTGCCATTGGTCGGGGACGGTGACGATGACGGCGTCGACATCTTTGGCGTCGAGGACGCGGCGGTAATCATCGGTCAGCATCGCGGTGAGGTTCGCCTGCTTGTCGAGGAACTCGCTCGCCTCGGCGAGGTAGTTCTTGTCGAGGTCGCACATCGCGACGATGTTTTTGAGGAAGTACTTCATGTTGTTCTTCGGCCCCCCTTGGTTGCCGACGCCGATCATCCCGACCCGCACCCGTTCGCTCGGCGATTCGGCGGCGAAGGTCGCGCGATAGCTCTTGGGGGACATGCCGAGGATCAATCCCCCTGCGACGGAGGAGCGTTTCAAGAACGAGCGGCGTGAGACCAACGACATGACGGAAACTCCTGAGGGGGCGACGGGGGTGCCCATGAAAAGTACTTCGCCGAAAATGGCTCGATCGATCGACCGGAACGATTGACCGGAACGATTGAACGGGGCAAAAGGCCCAATGCACGAGGCGACGAGGGCAACATGCATTATGCCCGATCGTGGTCGCGGTCGCCACGCGCCCGGGGCTGCCAGAGGAAGTCCCGATCGGTCAAGGGAGTTCGTGAGGAAAATTGCCGGTCACGGCGGTATCGCCCCAGCGGATCGCGAGCATGACGCTGTGGATGCCGCTGCCGATCCCCAGCAGCGCGACGCGGTGGCCGGGTGAGAGCAACCCGCGGTGGGCGGCATCGCCGAGCGTAATCGGCAGCGCGACCGAACCGGTGTTGCCGGTCCAGGGGAAGACGACGTGGTCCCGCGCGGGGAGCAGGCCGAGGCGATCGAGCATCATCGCGCGGTGCCGGCCGCCGACTTGGTGGCAGATCGTTTGGTCGATCGATTCGCGGTCCCAACCCGATTCGTGGAGGAAGCGATCAAAGGCCAAGGCGCCCGTCTCGATCCCTTCGTGCAGCAGCGCCTCGCTGTCGGTATCCATGACGGGGGTCATCCCGGCGCCGGCGGTGTCTTGGTCGCTGCGGCAGAGGTCATGAAACTGGGTCCGGGCGGCGACGGCGGCGGCCAAAAAATCGCTCCCTTGGTGCCGCAGCGGCCCGGTCTTCGACTCGTCGCGGTGCGTCAACAGCATCGCGCACGAGCCGCTGCCGATGGTCAGCGACGCGAAGGCCGGCTTGACGCTTTGGCGGGTCAGCGTGACGTCTTCGTTGAGGACGCGGATCGTCTGGTCGAGCAGTGGGCGGCTGTTTTCGGTCGCGACGACGATCCCGGCGGCGATCGCCCCCGCTTCGATCAGCGTCGCGATTTGGACGGCGCCGTTGAGCATCCCCAGGCAGGCGTTCGAGACGTCATAGGCCCAGCAGCGGTCGCTCAGCCCCAGCCCGTGATGGACCTTCGACGCCGTGGCGGGTTCGAGGAAATCGCGGCAGACGCTGGCATGGATCAGGCAGCCGACGCGGCCGGGGTCGATCCCCGCGGCGGCGATGACCGCGTTGCCGCTGAGGATGCTTGGCCCGCTAGGCATCGTCCCTTGGGACCAGACCCGGCGCTGGCGGATGCCGCTCATCCCTTCCAACCTGCCGGCGGGCAACTTCAGCCGCTGATAAAGCGGTTCGAGGCGTGCTTCGACATCGTCGCTGGTGACGATTTCCGAAGGGAGCGTCACGGCGATCGCTTGGAGTCGGACTTTTTCGAACTTCACGGCGGCGGTCGGGATCGTGAGAGGGTGTGGGTCGTTAGGAGCGCGATGACGAAAGCGGTCGCGGGGGATCACGCCGCTCACGTTATCGCACCCCGGGGCGTGATCGGAAACGGGACACGGGCGATTTTCGGGGATGTTTTTGGCCGCGATGGCGACCGCGCTGACACTCGAGGCAAGGCCAATTTCGTCCGGTAAAAAACGGGTTTTTCGTCGTTTCTGTTTGCTACCAGTAGGCCCGTTGCCGGGGTCGATTTTCGCAAGCCGCCGAAGGTGACGTATCGCCGCATCAGCGAGGTCATCCGGGGTCGGGTGGCCCTTAAGGGGATAAGACCTATCCGGAGGGAATGCTAGCACTACAGGTCGGGCTAGCAAAACGATTTTTACAAAAGATAGGGTTCTTTGGTTGCAACCTTCGAACATGACGGTACGTTCTCGGACCATCGGAATTCGGGAACGTCCTGGATTCCGACGAGCGTCTCCCGGTCGTCAAAAGACTTGTCGACAAGGGCGGCTGCCACGAGGCTCGATGGCCTTGTGGTGACGCGGGGGGCCTCGGGTGAACTTCACCACAGACGCCATTTCGTTCTCGCATCTCTGAAGGGGATTTCTGAATGACGAGCAAACCGCTGATCGGGATCAATGCGGACTTCAAGTCTGCCAACCGTTCGACTCCCGCGTATGCTTACCTGGCGGCAGGGTATTTCGAATCGATCAAGGCGGCCGGGGGGATCCCGGTGGTGGTTCCGCCGCTGGCCGATGTCGATTCGGTCCGAGGGTTGCTCGACGCCCTCCACGGTTTTGTGTTGATCGGCGGCGCCGATCTTGACCCGCGTCGCGACGGATTCATGTTGCACCACTCGATCCGGTTGCTCGAACCGACCCGCGAGACATCCGATCGGATGATCATGGACGAGATCGCCGAACGCCGGATGCCCGTCTTCGGGATCGGTACGGGGATGCAACTGATCAACGTCCAGCAGGGCGGGAACCTGTTCCTGGACATCAAAGAAGACCTCCCCGATGCGGTCCCGCATTTCGATGCGCATGACCTCAATCACCGTCACACCCTGATCGTCGATAGCGATTCGCTCGTCGGTCGCATCTATGGCGATGGCGAGATCCGGGTCAGCAGCCGGCATCATCAGGCGATCGATGAGCTCGCCCCTGGCTTCCGCGTCACCGCCCGATGCCCCGACGGGGTGATCGAGGCGATCGAGTCGGAGATGCTCGATTGGTACGCCGTCGGCACCCAGTTCCACCCCGAATGCGGCGCCGCATCGGCGCTCGATATCCGCCTCTTCGAAGAGTTCGTCGAAGCGGTCTTGGCCCGTCAGGACCAATCGGTCCGGATGGTCGCCTGATCGTGCGGATCGCCCGAAACGATCGCCTGGAGAAAGTCGGGAAGAGGGAACAACCCGATCGATCGGTCGAGTAGGGAGACTGTGGGAGGATAGGTCACGTCAATCGGTTCGACTTGCCGTGTGAAGGATCCGCGGCATCGGAACGGAATCGTATCGAGCAACGGCTGACGATGACCTCGGCGAGGGACACGCCGAACGAGACGGATCAGGATGAGAAAACAGGAAGCGGCCGGACGTGGCCCCGCGGGGCGCTGGTCGGCCGCGCTCTTGTTCCATCGCGG
>JBEIRZ010000316.1:0-5334 GCA_040375695.1 Planctomycetaceae bacterium | reverse complement strand
GGGGCCGATGTCGATTCGCCAGGCGGGGACGCGCTCGTCATCACCAGCGGCGGGACGGAATCGAATCATTTAGCGATCTTCGGGATCGGCGACCCGGCCGGGCCGCTGGTTATCAGCGCGATCGAACACCCCAGCATCCTGGAGCCGGCCCGGGCGATGGCGGCCGCGGGGCGTGAAGTACGCGTGATCCCCGTCCTAAAGGATGGCACGATCGACCTGCAAGCGGCCGATCGGTTGATCGGCGAAACATCGCCGACCCCCGCGCTGGTCAGCGTCATGTCGGCGAACAACGAGACGGGGGTGATCCAGCCGATCGCCGCGCTCGCGACGATTTGCGCGCGGCACGGCGTGCCGCTGCACACCGACGCGACGCAGACGATCGGCAAGGTGCCGTTTGATTTCGCGGCGTCAGGGATCGCCGCGGTGACCGCGACCCCGCACAAGTTTCACGGCCCCTGCGGTGTGGGGATGTTGCTGGTGAGATCGGGGGTGACGATCCGGCCGATCTTTCGCGGCGGCCAGCAGCAGCTCGAGCGGCGTGCCGGGACCGAACCGGTACCGCTGGTGGTGGGAATGGCGATCGCTTTGGAATTGGCGATGTCAAAACTCGCGGATTCCGCGGTTCGGGTCGCGGGGTGTCGCGATCGGTTGGAAGGGGAACTTCGCGGAGAATTCGCCGAGCTCGTGATCCACGGCGAAGGGGCACCGCGGCTCCCTGGGACGACCTTCGTTTCGTTCCCGGGTGCCGATCGCCAGGCGATGCTGATGGCGCTCGATCTGGGCGGGGTGGCTTGCAGCAGCGGGTCGGCGTGTGCCAGCGGCAGCAGCCGTCCGAGCCACGTTTTGGCGGCGATGGGGGTGGCCGGCGGGCTGATCGACTCGGCGCTGCGGTTCGGCTTCAGCCGTTTCTCGACCGCCGACGAGACCGAACGGGCGATCGGGCTGATCCGGCGGCAATACCGGCGTTTATCGGGGCGATCGAAGGACGAAATGTCCCGAGTTTCGCTGGATGGCGGCCTTGCGTCGACTTAAACTGGGCCACATGAACCCGATCGCCGGTCCCATCCCGACTTCCCACGCCAGCGAAATCGACAGCGAGATCGTCGCGGTACCGCTGCGGATTCCCGGCCCGTATCGGGGTCAGAACGGCCGCACCGCCGCATCGCAAACGAACCTCTTGCCCGTTTTCCTCGCCGGTGAGGAAAATGCCTTCGTCGCGTTCGTCTGCAACAACCTCGGGTCGGCCTATTCGACACCCGATGTCGAGCAGCCTGAGGCGGCACCATCCGCCAGCGATGACCGACCGGCGATCAGCGATTGGCCCGAACTGGTCCCGCTGCTGCTGATCGGGCCGCAGGGTTGCGGCAAAACGGCGATCGCGTCGCACCTGGCAGCGATCCTGCTTGACGCGGCACCTTCCGTCCCAACAGGGGCCGAATCGGTTGCCAAAGAGCCTGCCGCGATGCTGCTCAGCGGGGTCGACTTCGCCAGGCTGTATGCCAAGGCGGTCGAGGCGGACGATTTGGTCCGTTTGCGAAACGAAATCGATCGCGCGGCGGTGTTGGTTGTCGACGACGTCCACCTGATGGTCAGCAAACCGGCCTCCCAGGACGAATTGGCGGCGAGGATCGAGTTTCGGGTTAGCGACGGTCGGCCGACGATCGTCACCTGCCGACGGCTCCCCTCCCAAGTCACCGGGCTGCGGCCGCTGTTGGTCAGCCGCATGCTTCCGGGGCTGACGGTGCCGATCCGGTTGCCGGGCCCCGCGACACGGCGGGCACTCCTTACCGAATTCGCCCGGCGGCGTTCGCTCCAAATCGGCGAAGAGGAGTTGCGGATGCTCGAGTCGGGGTTATCACCCGAACTCCCGGCGCGGGCCCTCGATTCGGCGATCGCGAATGTCGACCTCCACTGCCGCATGAAGGGGTGCCGGCCCGATATCCACGCCATTCGCAACGCGATCCTTTCGATGGAAACGACCGGCGATCTGTCGATCGACCGGATCGCCAAGACGGTGGCCAGACGGTTCAAGCTGAAGCTCGCCGACCTCAAGAGCGGGACGCGGCGTCAGGAAGTGGTTCGAGCCCGATCGCTAGCGATGCACCTGATGCGGACGCTGACCCACGCCAGTTACCACCAAATCGGCCATTATTTCGGCGGCCGTGACCACACGACGGTCCTGCATGCCTGCCGCAAAACGTCGTCGCAATTGGCCGATGACAGCGACCTGAAGCTGGCTGCCGAAGAGGTCACCGAACACTTGAAAACGCCGGAATGAAACCGGCGGCGGCGCACAGAACGGCACGCAAGGCCCTGGGTAAAATGGGGATTCTGCCGTTTCTACTCCATTACGCCCGCTCCGATCTCGGAACGACTTGCTTTCGTGGCGGTCGTTCGTCATACTTGGCGACCCTGTGGAAGGTAGCTCCATCTTCCCGGGATTGTCGTTTCTATCCAGCACATCGACCTACCATCGATTCCTTCCCATGCCTCCACGTCCGATGAACAACCGGAACCGCGCCCGTAAACGGTCGCGTGTCCGTTCGCGAACCAAGCGTAAAGACCCGATTTACGTCGACGGCCATCGTCCCCGTCCGATGTATGTCGATTACAAGGACGTTGAGCTGTTGACGAAGCTGGTCAACCGTCATGGCAAGATCGTTGGGCGTCGCAAGAGCGGCTGCTCGGCCGTTAGCCAGCACGCGGTGACCGCCGCGGTCAAGCGGGCCCGCTTCATGGGTTTGATGCCCTACGTCGGCGAGTGATCGGTTTGGATCCGTCGTTCGGAGAGGACCCTCGCTGGGTTCTTTCCTGATCGTCCGTTCCTGTCGGGGGCCAGTCATGGGCCCCCTGTCGCTTTTGGGGTCGGGTAGCGTTTTACTTCGGCCCGTCTTTGGCCCCGGTTGCGAGCTCGTGTCGGTTGCTGGCCGACACGGCCTTTTGGGTCGCATTTTATCACGGTTCGGCCATGCCATTCGCTTACCGACGCCGCGTCGAATTTCGCGACACCGATGCGGCGGGGATCGTCCATTTTTCGGTTTTTTTTCCGATGATGGAAGAAGCGGAGCATGCGGCCCTGCGGCACTTGGGGATGAGCGTCCTGCACCCCACCGGCCAGAATGACCATTTGACATGGCCTCGCGTCGCGGCTCAGTGTGATTTCATCGCCCCCGCACGGTTCGAAGAGACATTGCGGATCGAGGTCACGGTCAACAAGATCGGCACTTCGAGCGTCACGTATGGCTTCGCGTTTTATCTCGAAGGCCCCTCATCCGGCCCGGAGGCGGTCGCGGCGGGCGATTCGCCGGGGAAGCTCGTCGCCCGAGGTTCGATCACCACCGTCTGCTGCTTGATGACGCCAGGCCAGCCGCTCCAGAAACGACCGATACCGGATGATGTCCGCCAGCGGCTCGAAACGCTGGCTTGATCGCGGTTCGAACGGTCACAGGCCACCACCGCGAGCGGTCACAGCCCACCACCGTGAGCGGTCAAAGCCCACCTACCGCAGGCGGTCAAAGCCCACCGATCAGAAGGTATTTCAGTTGCAGGTATTCATCGATCCCGTGGCGTGACCCTTCGCGCCCGATCCCCGATTCTTTGACCCCGCCGAAGGGGACGGCCGCCGAACCGAGCGTCGTGGCGTTGATCCCGACCATGCCATATTCCAACTGATCGGCGACACGGAAGGCTTGGCCCAGGTCGCGACCATAAAAATAGGCGGCCAGGCCATAGGGCGTGTCATTCGCCATCGCGATCACTTCTTCCTCGGTGGCGAAACGCGTCACCGGGGCAACCGGCCCGAAGATCTCTTCGCGGGTGATCTCCATCGAGGCATCGACATGATCGAGCACAGTGGGTCGGAAGAAGGTCCCTCCCAACGGATGGGGCTCGCCCCCGACGACAACCCGCGCGCCGCCGGCGACCGCGCCGCCGACAAGCCTAGCGACCTTATCGAACGCCTCGCGGTTGATCAGCGGCCCGGTTTGCGTCCCCGGTGACAAGCCGTTGCCGACGACGAGCCGATCGACCTTTTGGGCCAACCTCGCGACGAATGCGTCATGGACGCGATCATGGACAAAGAGGCGATTGGCACAGATGCACGTCTGGCCGCTGTTGCGGAACTTGGCGGCGATCGCGCCCTCGACGGCGGCATCGAGATCGGCATCGGCAAAGACGATGAAGGGGGCATTGCCACCCAATTCGAGTGTCACCTTTTTGACACCCTGCGAGGCCTGACGCATCAGCAGCTTGCCGACCTCGGTCGAGCCGGTGAAGCCGATCAGCCGCACGCGCGGATCATCGCACCAGGCCCGGCCGATCGACGGCGCGTCGCCGGTGATGACGTTGATCACCCCCTTGGGGATTTCGGCGCGGCGGGCGAGTTCAACCAGCGCCAGCGCCGATAGCGGAGTCTCAGGAGCCGGCTTGAGGACGATGCTGCAACCTGCCGCCAGCGCCGGGGCGCATTTACGGGTGATCATCGCCGCCGGAAAGTTCCACGGCGTGATCGCCGCACAAACGCCGATCGGGTTGCGTGTCACCAACACGCGGCTGGCCGGGAGGTGCGACGGCAAGATTTCGCCGGCGACGCGAATCGCCTCTTCGGCGTAATATTCGACGAACGAAGCGGCGTAATCGATCTCGCCCAAAGCCTCGGCAAGCGGTTTCCCCTGCTCGGCGGTCAGCAGCCGGGCGAGGTCTTGGCGATGCTTGCGGATCTCGTCGCGCCAGCGGCGCAAAGGTGCGGCCCGCTCCGACGCCAGCCTTCGCCCCCACGGCCCCAAGGCCGAAGCGGCCGCCGAGACCGCCAGTCCCGCCTCGATCGCCCCCAGCGACGGGACCTTGCCGACCACCGTCCCGTCGGCGGGATTGCGGATCGGTTCGATCGGATCCCCGACCCACTGGCCATCGATGTAACAGCGGTCCTGGATCAGCGTCGGGTCGTGCAGGTTCAAGTCGTGCATCGCGTCAGGGCTCTCGTTTCGAAGGACGTCATCCATGTCGCTCGACAGGAAAAGTTCGCGGGAAATCGGCAAGGCTTTCCCCAGCGATCAGGGTTTTACCCGCGGGTATCAAGGCTCTCGCCGGGTATCAAGGCTCGCGCCGGGTATCAAGGCTCGCGCGGGGGATCAGGGCTTTCCCAGGCGTTCAGGCCGTCAGTTTAAGGCAACCGGTAGAAACGGATGGTAAAAAACGGATGATTTCTGCTTGCCTAGGCGAAGAGCTTGGACATAATGCGAGAAGAGATCGCGATCACGCGTCGCGATTTACCATTCCGACGAGCCCTGGCCCAATCTGGTTGGCAAACCGGGCAGGGAGCGTTTTTCATGGTTC
>JBEIRZ010000507.1:0-2894 GCA_040375695.1 Planctomycetaceae bacterium | reverse complement strand
TGCGTGCGTTGGTGATTTTTTCGGATTGGCTGCAGTCGATCGTCCCTTCATCGGTGCTCTTTCATAGTCTGGACGGGCGAACAGTGACAGGTTTTGGCGTTTTGCGGCATGTGATGCCAACGACACAGCGGCAGCGTGCCCTATTTACCGGCATTTAGGGGCTAAAGTTTCCCCACGACCCATCGGCTTCGCGGAAACGCCTAGCTTCGGATGGGGACTTTTGGCTACAGTCGATCAGGAAAAATTTGTCGCCGCGATGACGCGGCTGCGAAGCGAATCGGAGGCTAGGCGAAAAGAGAGCAAAGAGGGGCAAACAGAGCATGTGCGGCATTGTCGGATACATCGGCCAGGGGGATGCCAGCCCGTTCCTGATCGAGGGCTTGAGGCGGTTGGAATACCGCGGCTACGACAGCGCCGGCGTCGCCGTCCATTGCGATCGCGGGGTTGATGTCCACCGATCGGTCGGACGGATCGACCAGTTGGCCGGGGCGATGCTTAAAAATTCCTGCGGCGGCCGCGTAGGTATGGGGCACACCCGCTGGGCAACCCATGGGCCTGCGGTGGAACGGAACGCACACCCTCACATCGGCGGCGACGACGCCGTCTATGTCGTGCACAACGGCGTGATCGAAAATTTCGCCGTGCTGAAAGAAGAGCTCGTCCAGCAAGGGTATCGGTTTCGTTCGGATACCGACACCGAGGTGATCGCGCACCTGGTTGACGCGGGGCTACGCAAGGGTTTTGGTTCGGGTGGGAGCGATCCCAATGCGCCTTACTTGGGCGCGGTACGCTGGGCGACGTCGAGGCTTCGCGGGACTTACGGGCTGGCGATCATGTTTCGCGACCGACCCGATTTGTTGATCGCGGCCCGCTTCGGCAGCCCTTTGGTCGTTGGGGTCGGCCGTGGCGAATATTATTTGGCGAGTGACACCGCGCCGTTGGCCGGGCACACCGATCGGATCGTCTACCTCGCCGATCACCAGATCGCGACGCTGACGCTGAAAGGGTTCTCGGTTCACCACCGTGACCAGGGGCCGGTGTCGCCCCAAATCGAAACGGTGAGGCTGGACGATTTCGTCCCGAACCTCGAAGGGTTCGATCACTACATGCTGAAGGAGATCTACGAGCAACCCGAATCGCTTCTCAACGCGATGCGCGGCCGGCTCGATGACCAGGACGCGACGGCGATTTTCGGCGGCTTGAACCTGACCCCGCAGCAGCTCCGCGGGGTCGATCGGATCATCCTCACGGGGTGCGGCACCAGTTGGCATGCGGCGCTGGTCGGCGAGTACCTGATCGAAGAGTTGGCCCGGATCCCGGTCGAGGTCGAGTATGCCAGCGAGCTGCGGTATCGCAACCCGCCGATCGATCACAACACGCTCGTCTTCGGCATCACCCAGAGCGGTGAGACCGCCGACACGTTGGCGGCGCTGCGCGAAACCAAACGGAAGGGGCATCGCACGCTCGCGATTTGCAACGTCGTCGGGAGCTCCATCGCGCAAGCGGCCGATGGCGGGGTTTACCTGCACGCCGGGCCGGAGATCGGGGTCGCCAGCACCAAGGCCTTCACCTCGCACTGCTGCGTCCTCGCGATGCTCGGGCTCTACTTCGGCCGGACGCGGCATCTCAGTTTCGAAGCGGGGCAACAGATCATCGAGGGGCTGCGGGCGCTGCCGGGCTGGGTCCAGCAAACGCTCGCCTGCGATTCGCGGGTCCGTGCCGTCGCCCAGCGGTATCGCGACGCCAGCAATTTCCTTTACCTCGGGAGACGATACAACTTCCCCACAGCGCTCGAAGGGGCGTTGAAGTTGAAAGAAATCAGCTACATCCATGCCGAAGGTTACCCGGCGGCGGAAATGAAGCACGGCCCGATCGCCTTGGTCGACCACCAAACCCCCAGCGTCTTCCTCGTCCCCCGCGGCACGACCTTCGAAAAGGTTCTGGCGAACATGCAAGAGGTCAAGGCCCGCGGCGGACCGATCATCGCCATCGCCAGCGACACCGATTCGCGGGTCAGCAGGCTCGCCGACGAAGTGATCCACGTCCCCGAAGTCCCCGAATTCCTGCAACCGATCGTCTCGGTCGTCCCGCTGCAATTGCTCGCCTATCACATCGCCGTCCTCCGCGGCTGCGATGTCGACAAGCCTCGTAATCTGGCGAAAAGTGTCACCGTCGAATAGTCTATTTCGGCGTTTGACCGTGACCAGGCAAAACCGACTCATGCCAACCATGCACCTTTCCAACCCGACCGGGGACGAATGAGCACTGAACTCCATCGCGTCAATTTCGACGCCAACCACCGCGAAGGTCCTTTGACAGGGCTTTCACCGAGTGCCCGCAAAGCGCTCAGCGTCCAAATCGGCGAACATGCCGGCGGGGAAATCGCCGACCTGATCCAGCGGATGGCGGCAGAGATCGAGGAATTGAAACGGACCAAGGTCAGCATCACGCGGATCGTCCCCGGGGGCGAGCCGCGATAGCTCGGACCTCATGAGGACCCATCTGGTCACCGGCGCCGCCGGTTTCATCGGCTTTCATCTCGCCTTGCGGTTGCTCCGCGAAGGGGAGCGTGTCGTTGGCTTCGATAGCGTCAACGATTATTACGACGTCAACCTCAAACGCTCGCGGCTGGTGGAGCTCGAGAAGGTCGCCCGCTCGTCACCCGGCGAATTCCGCCTCATCGAAGCCGACCTCGCCGACCGATCGGCCATCGACCAGGCATTTGCCCAGCACCGTTTCGACCGCGTCGTTCACCTCGCCGCCCAGGCCGGTGTTCGCTACAGCCTGACGCACCCCCGGAGCTACGTGCAGAGCAATCTGGTCGGCTTCATCAACATCCTCGAAGCGTGCCGCCACCAACAGGTCCCCCATCTGACCTATGCCAGCAGCAGCAG
>JBEIRZ010000544.1:0-2504 GCA_040375695.1 Planctomycetaceae bacterium | reverse complement strand
CTGGGAGCGACGGCAGGTCTCGCCACGTCCCCGTCTTGGTGTCAAAGGCTCGCACCGTGCTTTGGGAATGCAAGTCGTCCTTCTCGCCCCGCTTGTTCTTCGCGGTGAAGCCTCCCAAGATGACCAGCTCGTCGTTGAAGGCGACCATCCCCAGTCCTTGCGACCGATCGTTGGTCGCGATCGTCTCCCACTTCGGCTGGTCCGCGGCGGTGTCGAGCATCAACAGCGCGTCGTTCTGGTCTTCTCGGCAATAAGCGTGCGCGTCACCGGTGTGACCGCCGTAAAGATAAAATTTACTCCCGATGTTAGCTGCACCAAAGCTGGTGACCGGGATGGGTAGCGGCGGCAGCGGCTTGGACGATGCCTCGCCCTTCGCGGCCTCATTCGCTGGGCCCTCATTCGTTACGGCCTCACTGGTCTGTGCCACCAGCGATGATGCCGGTATCAGCATCAACGAAGAAAGAACGCTTCCCAACAATCGGCTTCGGTTCATGTTTCGGTCCATCGATCGGATTCGGGGTTCACCACTGTTCAACGCGAGCGATTTTCATCCCGGGACGCGGTAAGCGAAAAGCGTATCGCCTCGCCGGATCAACAGATGGGACTTGGCGTAAGCAGCGGCATACAGGACGGCCCCCGAGCCGAACGGTCCGGCGGCGGGTGCTGGTGCATTTTGACCCTGTGCATCCGGCCCGTCTTTCCAAGCAGGAAAGCTACCTTCTTCGCGGGCGGTGGCGAGATCGACGATCGACGCCGTCCCTTTTTGGCCGAAGAGATAGAGCCTGCTTCGGGATGCGATCGGCGTCGCCCAAACGCTCCCTGACGAGACCCGGTTGGCCGACAATTGTTGGCCCGTCGCCAGATCGAGCTGATACAACACCCCCGACCGATTGACGATCCAAACGTGCTTGTCGGTGACCAGGGGGCTGCCGAAGCTGCAGGTCGCCTTTTCGGCCCGCCAGACGAAGTTTGCAGCATACTTGCCGTCCGCTTGGCGTTTGATTTCGATCAGCCCGTTGCTCGCCGCGGCGTTACCGGCGCCGGGTTCACCTCGCCCGTCAGACGCGCCGATCACGAAGCGACCGTCGGCAACGGGGATCGGCGTGCAGGTCGTGTTGTTGCTGATCTCGGTCAAGTCCCACAACCGATCACCGTTTTCTGGGTCGTAACCGGCGATATGGCCGCTGGCGCTACAAACCAATTGCGGCTTGCCGTCGACCGATACCAACCGCGGGCTGCTCCAACCCGTCGCACCGACACCGGCCGCTTTCCAAACGACCTTCCCATCCGCTTTGTCGATCGCGAGCAAGTAGGGTTCCGTCTCGCGTTCGATCCAGGCGTAGACCTTTTTCGCGTCCTGTTCCAGCGACGCGGCCAAGCCGTGACGCGCGGTGATCGGCCCATACTCGGCAACCAGGTTTTTCTCGAAGCGGGTTTCTCCCGCGGGGGTCAACGCGACGATCAAGCCACCTTCGAACGCCGCGAAGATGCCGCTGGCGTCGGCCACCGGCGACGGTGCCGCGCGGCTGATGTAGGTCGAGCTCTCTTCCGGTGACGGGTTGACGAAATCACGCTGCCACAGCTTCGCCCCCGTTGCCAGTGTGAAGGCCGCGACGTGAAGCCGTTCCTTGTTCGGGCCGCTCGTCGAAGTCACATAGACCTGATCGGATACGACGACCGGTGACGATTGGCCGTACCCTTCGATCTCTGCTTGCCAGGCGACCGGTGACGATTCGACCTTCCAATCGGCCGGGATGTCGCTGGGGAAAAGTGCCCCGCCATTTTGGAACCCTTTCCAGCCGACCGCAGCTTCGCTGGAGGCGGCCGCCTCTTCACCGAAGGCGACTTGCGTCCAACCCCAAGGCCCGCAGCAGCTCATCACCGCGAAACATACCAACACCCCGCACCCCGCCCGATGCGTCTTATCGCGGCAACGGGCGACGGTATTTGGCAAGGCATTTCGCATTCGAGATCGGGTTCGCATCGCTCTGTCGCTCGTTCGTGGTGAAGCCGCATGGCCGGTGGGCTTGGGCTGGGATGATGACCTTAAGTTACGGTCTGCGGATCGGCTCGGTCAGGGGATTCGGTTTCGACCTGCTTTCGATAGCAAATAACACCCTTCAAATCACATCCCATGATAGGGGCCTGGCCAAGGGTAGGACATGCGTGGCGTTGATTCCTGGTGTGACGTTCCCTTCAAGGGCGGACTTTGTAACCGATCTTGGTCAGCAATTCGCGGACGCGGATCAGGTGTTGACCTTGGATCTCGAGCGTCTCGTCCTTGAGCGTCCCGCCGGCGCCGCAGGCGGCTTTGAGCCGATCGAGCAGCGCGGGGAGGTCGGACTCGTCGGGCGACAGGCCGCGGATCACGGTGACCTATTTCCATTTTTTACGCGACTCGGTGGCGAGCGTCGCCGTCTGTTGATGTGTCGGCTTGTATTCCTTCGGCTGTGGCGGGCACTTGCAATCTGCCTCCAGTTCTCCGCATCGCTCGCACCGCGGGG
>JBEIRZ010000650.1:0-1581 GCA_040375695.1 Planctomycetaceae bacterium | reverse complement strand
GGGACCCTCACGCTCCGTTACATTGGGACGGACCGCGAATCTGGGACTACTTTGAGTATGACTCCATAACGCGTCATTGCCTCTGCCATATCGATGTCGTTCACGATCGACCGCCTCCATTTTTCCCGCAACGAACCCACCGCATCTCCCGCCTCCCTCCAGGGTGCAACATGGCTCGCCTCTTCAGTCTCCTGGCCAACGTCATCGTTCATGCCTTTGCCCGGGTTAACTCGATTCCCCAAGCCAACGCCTTTGCCCGATTGGCAAGGACGAGCGCCCTGGCCGCAACTTGCTTCCTGTCCTCATTGCCAGCCCTTTTTGCCCAAGACGCCGCTTCCAAGACGAAGCTCGAAGAGGGACTTGCGCTCCATTTCCCTTTACGGGGCGATTTAAAGGAACGGGTTCGCGGGTTCGAACCGGAGGGTGCCGGCGGCATCGAACTGAATCAAGCTTCGAATTCGGCCCGCTTCAAACTCAGCGGCCGACGGTTGACGGTCCCGCAACCACAAGTCCCCAAACTCGGGACCGGCGATTTCACGATCGCGACTTGGGTCCGCTGTGACGAATCGGACGGGTTCCCGACCGGCGATTTGATCAGCCATTACTCGCCCAAAGAACGCCGCGGCTTTCACCTGTCGATCAAGACCGCGACGGGGGTCACCACGACCCAATCGAATTACCGCAACCTCCAATTCGGGATTGATGACAACCGCGACGGGACTTGGCGTGATTGCGGCCGCCCCGGCGAAGCGATCCTCGCCTTCTCGCTCGCGGTCCACAACGGCGACCTCTACGCCGGGACGTGTGAACCGGGTGCGAACCAAACGGGCCGCGTTTATCGTTATGGCGGCGACCAAAAATGGGTCGATTGCGGTGCCCCTGATCAATCCAACAGCGTCACCAGCCTCGCCGAATACCGCGGCAAGCTTTACGCGGCGACGGGCAAATACCGCTTGGCCGGCTCGGCCCTGACCGAATCGGAAAACACCAACCTCGGCGGTGGCGTCTATCGATACGAAGGGGATCAGCGATGGGTCCTCTGCGGCGAAAAGCTCCCCAACACCGAAGCGGTCGGCGGGCTGGTCGTCTTTCGCGATCGCCTTTATGCCAGCTCCCTTTACAAGCCCGCCGGATTTTTCAGCTACGATCCCGAATCGAATTCCTGGACGTCGCTTCCCATCCCCCAATCGGTCGATCCGGCCACAAACGAAAAAACCGATCGACGCGTCGAAGCGATGTTCGTTTACGACGACGCGATCTACGCGAGCAGCTATGACGGGGGGCACGTCTACATGTACGACGACAAGTGGACCGACTTCGGGCGGTTGGCCGACAACACCCAGACCTACTCGTTCGTCAATCATTACGGCGGCCTTTACGTCGGGACGTGGCCCAGCGGCCGTGTCTATAGCCTCAAGTACATCGGCCAATGGATCGACCAAGGGCGATTGGGCGAAGAGCTCGAAGTGATGGGGATGGCGGTCCACAACGGACGCCTTTTTGCCGGGACGTTGCCGCTGGCCGAAGTCTACGCTTACGACGGGCAGTTCGAAGGTTGGAAACGGCTGACGCGGCTCGATT
>JBEIRZ010000346.1:0-4763 GCA_040375695.1 Planctomycetaceae bacterium | reverse complement strand
GTCAGATATTTCCTCATAACAACGCACAAATTGCCATTCAGACAGCGAAGTTTTGAAGTTAAGGATGTCTCCTATACGCTTAAGGCCTTTAGTGCAGAGTCCCTATCGTCTAGCGGCCTAGGACATCGCCCTTTCACGGCGGTAACACGGGTTCGATTCCCGTAGGGGTCATCGTCTGCCCATCCGGCAGACATAGCAACGCATCAAACCCTGGGTTTTCCCGGGGTTTTTTCGTTTCAGGGTTCCCCGTCGATGGCCCCTGATTGTGGGCGATGGGGGGACCGGTGGGGGGACGAGAATTGACTTTCCCCCGGGGATTCTGGCCGCGGTCAGGCGAATTGGGGGGACCGGCAGGGGGACCAAAATCGACAGCCCGCGCCCAATGCTCATCGGTAGTTTGCAAATAGTGACGGGCCGCCACCGCCGCGGAGTGTCCTAGCCAAGTGTTAATCACGTGATCCGGGAAAATTTCCTGCAACTCGGTCCGGCGGGTCGATCGCAAATTGACGAACGGTTTAGGCCACACCAACACCCCGGCACGTTCGACGATTCGGACAAATTGTGTCCGCAGGTTTTCGGCCCCCCGATACCGACCAACGCAATACTCAGCCCCTTCAGGGGCCGCCGTGAAGGCCTCATCTAAGGCCCGCATGATCTCAGGGAAGATCGGGCAGAACCGCAGCCCCGTTTTTGGTGATTGGATCCGCAGCCGCTTAGCGTCCCGATCGACATCGGACCATCGTAAGCCCAGGATCTCGGTAGGGCACCGCAGGCCACCCCAGCGGGCGAGCGAAAAGATCAACCGCCAATCCGGATCGGGGCAAGCATCCAGCACCCGCGCCGACATCTCGGCATCGATGAACCGGTGACGAGTTGAATTGGATTCGTTACCACCCTTCAGCCTCGCGAAGGGGCTCTCTGTCAAAATCCGGTCGCGAACCGCCTCGGCCAGCACAGTTTTTGCCCGCTTGCAATGCTTTGAAACCGACGCCACGGCCAGCCCCTTGTCGACCGCCAGCCACCGCCGCCACCGGTCAGCATCCGCGGGGGTGATCGCCTTGAGCGAGTGACGCTCGCCAAAATAGGCGACGAGCAATCGCCTCGTCTGGCCGTAATTGGTCCGCGTGGTTTTTTTCCAATCCGTTCGGCTCGTCATGTACGCATCGACGAAGGGGCCCAGCAATCGCCCTTCATCGGTGGCGAGCCGCGGGCTCATCGGGTCCGCGAGCCCCCACGCAACGAGATTCTCACGCAGCCTGCCGTCAGTCCCATTGGCCCAGGCGACCGCCGCCGGATCCGGCGGCACGCCCGCCGCCTTAGCCTTGGCTAGCGCCTCGCAATGCCCCGCCACCGTCTCGGCCATCCGCTCGAATCGCTTTCCGCTCCCGGGCAGATAGATTTCCCGCCGGTGTTTGGCCGCATCATAAAACCGAACCCGATAACCCTCTCGCCCGCCTCGGACCAACCGCGTAACAGTTGCCATCATTCAACCCCAATCGTTGAATCCCAATGAAGAAAAAGCACCACGGCGGGCCGGCATTGGGAACCGGTTTTCGGCAGCAACTCCTAGCCGTGGCATAGTCAGGGTACCGCGGCGGTGACGCCCACGCCAAGCGGTTCATAAATTCGACCATCACCTTGAGAACGGTCGTCGGTGGCATTCCCAGCCGCAAAATAAGTGCAACGCGCCGTCAAGTATTCGCGTCAAGACAGCGGCGGTTAAAAGCCGATCCCCATCCTCGGCAGTTTGAACGTTTGTCGTGATCCAGGTTGCCCGCATTGCGTTGTAACGTCGATCCACCACCTGCCGAAGCATACCGAGCTCGTAGTCGGAAAGCTCAGCGCGTGGGGGTACCGGATCGCTGATCGCCAAAATCGGAACTTCTGAAAACTGTTTGACGATCTTCTGAGGGTCGCCACTGCGGATCGCAGCTTTCAGGCTTGAAAATAGTTCCAGGCCATCAACCCAACGAACCTCGAAGCCATGATTCAAGATTGCCGCTTTCATGGCAGCCATCAAAAGGTGATCTTTGCCAGTCCCTGGCGGGCCAAGAAGGATCAGTCCGCCATCCCCCGATCGTAGTCTAACAGGCATGTCGCGGACGAACTCTTTCAGGTCGTCCACTACCTTTCGGCGATTTTCGCAGGCCCCGACCTCGAACGTTTCTAGATCGCAACGGGCGTAACGCATACCACGCTGTACAAGCAGTTCTTGAAAACTGGCCAAGCGGTGTTCGTGTTTAGTCACTGGATTTCGATAGGGATTGAGTTCGTCCGACTTGCGGTTGATGACATTCGTGGCGTACGCCCACAACTTTTCACTACCGTTCGAACAGACTGCCCCGTTGTCGCCCCGTGTCATTTCGTGAGTCATGGTTTGGGCCTTTGTTGTTGAGTTTGGCGCGAAAGTCATACTTGCCTTCAACGATCGCAAAGGCGTTGGTCGAGTTCTTTAGTATCCAATCAAAATCCGGTTGCCATTCGCCCGGAGGAAGCGGCAATCGGGCAAAAGCTTCTTTCCATGGCCATTCCGGATCGTGTAGACGGGTCGTCAGTTTGCGTCGGCGCTCGTTGGTAAGCTTGAGAATCGGTTTGACACCCGAAATCTTGTTCCAGGCCGATACCACCTCGTCAGGATCAACCGGAATTGCTCCCGATGTGATCTTTGTTAAGCCGTCGATCGAATGATCGGAACGAGAATTAGGATTAGGGTTATTAGGTATTAGGGTAGTAGGTACGGAGGTTCCGGTTTCGCTCCGATCTCGCTCCGGTTTCGCTCCGGTTTCGAATGCGCTTGGCGCACTCGAACTTCTTGGTTCAATCCGGTTTCGATCGCGTCTTGCGAATCCGGCCAGATGACAAAGTACCGGCCTTGAACGTGATTGGTTCCGGCCTTGTAGCACAACAATCCCGCATCGATCGCTCGCTTGCGCGCAGCATCGAGAGCGTGGATTGATTTAATCCCGCACCGCTCTGCTAATTGCTCATTCCAGAACATGACGGCGCGGCGGTAGAGAATGTCATCTTCTTTCGTGACGACTGCGGTTAAAAGTGCAACCGCGGTAGGTCCGATTTCCTGAGCGGTGCCTGAGTCATGCAACCACTTGATAAACTTGAGAGCGAACAGCTTTGGCCGTTTCGGGTAGACGCGGGCGCCCCTTCCGCCGCGGGCTATGCTCCGCGTGTCGACGTCTGGTATCTTATCGGGAACTTGTGTTTGGGGGGTGTGATGGTTAGTCATCGCGCCCCCTTTTTGCTTTTAGTCCCAGCAGGTCTGACCGACGAAACCGCCGCAACCGTCCCACCTTGATCGATGGGACCTCGCCACGGCGCACGGCACGCTCAAGGGTTGGCACGCTAAGGCCTAACCATTGGGCCGCCGCGTGAATGTCGCCAACCTCATCGGCCCCAGTGCCCAATCGGGCCGCAAGCCGATCAGCCAGCGCCTCGGCCAATTGGTTTATTTCTGACGGCGTAAGGCTCATTTTGCACCGCCTTTGCGATTCGGGCCGGTCGCCTCAGGTTGTGGTGATCCGCTCAGCGTCACCCGGGGACAACCGCCTTCGATCCACTGATCGATGACCGATTCCCGCCAGCGGACCGCCGCCCCAAGTTTGAACCCGCCCGGGATAGCTCCTTCGTCGATCTTGCGTTCGATCGAGCGGATCGACAGGTGCAAACGCTCCGCGAGTTCTTTTTTTGTGATAAGCCTTTCACGTACCAAAGCCGACTTAGCGTTTTGGCTCATTGTTAACTCCGTGGTAGTTTGTTGGTTTACTGGTTCGGCAGGCAGCCAGACCACCGCAGGACGCGGCAGCTTGCGGATTGTGTCTCCGGCACGACCCAGGTAACGCCGTTGCCCGAAATTTTTTCAGCCGCAAAAACAACGAGCCTCTCAGGGTCTTATCGGGTTGCCGGTGGGGCGCCGCGCTGCCTCTCTCTCACTCCCCCACGGACATAACGCGCGCATAAATTCCGGCCGATCATTGGGCGACGCCCCGCCCGGGGGCACCCCGGGAAGGACCCAAGTTCCAACCCGGCCGAACAACACAACCGCCCCTGACGGCGACTTCGGTGTCGTCATGCTGGTGTCTCTGGTGAACTCTACGAAGTCCTCACCTGGCCGCCTTGGTCGCGAGTCCCCGGGCGACTGCCAGCAGGTCTGCACGCTCTGCCGAATCGAGCCGTTGGAAGATTTCCAATAATTCCTCATCCTCGCCACTGATGGCCCGGGATGGGGGGACCGGTGGGGGGACCACGCAACCCGACCCCGTTTTTCCTCGTGTTTTTGGCGATTGTTCAGACCCCGTAGGGGTCATCGTCTGTCTGTCAGACGCATCGTCAAAGCCCGGGTCACCCCCGGGTTTTTTCGTTTCGCAATCGCTCGGCTGCTCTCGAAGGCTGGCTCCTGGCTCCAAATTGCCCACGTCAGAGGGGATGATTTCCCACGATCCGGCTCGGCGATACTCAAACCGTTTACTTCTCTCGGTAGCGGTTGCCCAGTTCGAGCCTAAGACTCCCATGACCACCTCGTCACCCTTCTTGTCGGCGATCTGGTCATTCACCTCCTCGCACCCCGTCTAAGTGTCTCGGATCGGGTCGCCCCGACTCGCGACTCGTCAGCTTTCGGATTGGGCCGGTTTTAAGGGATTCGACGCTGAGTCTGCCGGCGGTCCCGGCCCCCTTTGCGTTGACAGCCCATTGTGTAGGGGTAGGATAAACTGGGTAATTTGGCGGTTTTGAATGATTTTTCCGAGGAGATG
>JBEIRZ010000317.1:0-5320 GCA_040375695.1 Planctomycetaceae bacterium | reverse complement strand
CGGATCGCGGCCAATCCCCCCGGTTGCGAATCACCCTCCCGCGGTGCCGCGTCGGCATAAACCGCGAACCGAAGACTCGTCGATGCCCCGCCGTTTTGCTTGACGCCGCCGTCATCCAAAGCGGCCGTCAGGCGCAGCGATCGAAAGCCTTCGGGGATCTGATAATGGATCACGCTGTTGGCGTGGGTCCCGATCATCGGCCGGGTGACCGGCTTGCCGGCAACGATCGGCTTTTCGCCAGCTGCATTGGCATTTTTACGGACCTCCCCAAAGCCCGCCTTGGCAGCGACCCACGGGAACTCCAGGAGCGACCGTTCCCCGCGGTCACCCACCAACACCGGATCGACCCAATCAGCCCAATCGCAGGCATAACTATCCCCACCGTCATTCACGACCAAGAAAAGGTCACGCACGCCACGGATATCGACCTCGGCTTCGACGGCGTGCCCAGGGGTCGCGGATGTCATTTGGGGAGATTGCCAAAGGGGGCGGGGCGGGGCAGAAGTTTTGCCCGCCGCAACCCCTGACAATCGCATCGCGCCTTTGGGCGGAACGCTTGCCCCGAGCTGGAACCGTTTCGCCGTCTCTTCGGCATCGAAGTCATCCGGTTTCGGATAATCTTGGTCTTCGAGCAGCCTTTGTATGCCTAGCCGCTGAGCCCCGATGCCGCCGGCCGGGACCTCGCCCCCCGCGGTCCAGAGGATCGCATTGGCGACCAACTTGCGAACATCGGGATTCCCCCAATTCCAATGAAAGTGTCCCCCCGTGTAACCGAACGAACGTCCGCCGCCGGGACGCTCGTAGGCCCAGGCGACCGTTTGCGGCTCGCCCTTAGCCACCGACTTGCGGACGTGCGGGTTGCCGCTGTGCGGGCCATCGGGTCGCCGCATCGTCTCCTCGGGTGCGACGGCCTGCAGAATCGGCGTCATCCCCTGAGGCGGATCCGTAAATCGCATGTGAAAGTACCACTCGTCGTTGGTCGCAAAGGGCGAGACGCCACGAGTGATCGGGTGCTCTGGCAGCCGTTGGAAGTCCGCCGTCCAGTGCGGGTTGACCGACCAGTCCGTTTCGAAGTAGCCGCCGAGGTACTTCAGCCAATGCTGACCGGGCTCACCCTTAGGGACTTCCACCGCATAGTGCAGACAGACGAATCCACAACCTTGATCCAATTTGGCTGCTAACGGCGACAAATGCGGAAGGGCCGGATGTCCCCCACCGCCGTCAGAAAAAATGACGATCGAATCGGCATCCGCGATCATCTGCGGATCTTCAGGCCAACCCCTAACAACGCTGATTCGCAAGTCGGGCATCGACTTGGAAAGCGTCTCCTGGAGGACCTTCAGCCCCGCATAGTGCTCGTGAGAACCGAAACCATGGCTCGGCTTGCCGGCGACCATCAAGATCGTCTTGGGTTCGGCAGCCAGCGCCGGCGCCGCGAGCACGACAAGCAACCATGCGCCATGGATGGCCGCCCGAGCCACCCGACTTCGGCAGCAGGAAAGGTAACTTGACAGGCACGGGATACGACCCGCCCGGGGGAGACGGCACGACATGGTGGACTCCGATGAGCCAGAAAGGAGAGGGAGGGGTAGGAATCACCACCGGATTGTAACGCGTAATCGGACAGGACTACAACGAACGCCGGGGGGTCTCTTTCAATAACTCGGCAATGCTCGAACGGAGCTCGCGGACCTTGAGCGGCAACGCCAAAAGCTTTCGGTTCTGCCCGCGGGTTGCCTCCTGGATGATGCGGACCTGACGGCGGTCGGCCAACAAGACCGTGGGGACCTGTTGCGTGTGCTCCGAAGCGGCAAAGAGGTTGTGTGCCTCGAGGGCTAAATTACCCAGCTCTGCCGCGGAAAAAATTACCAAGTCGGCGGGAGGCGGTTCACCGGGGACGAACCGGTCGAGAGCCCGATTCGGGTTCGAGATGATCAGCACCCGGTACCCGCGCGATTTCAACCGATCGCGGACGGCGTTCTGCAGACCGGCCTGACTTTCGACCAGCATGACGACAAAACCGAGACCCTCCTCGGACGGGTCATCCTCCTCGTCATCGTACCGGACCGCTTCGCCATCCCCCTGGTCGCTCCGTCGGCTGACATCCCCACGCTCCAATCTATCGATCGCCTTTTTGATCTCCGTCTGCATCGCGGCAGCCGACTGGTAGCGTCCCTCCGGATTGACCTCCATCGCCTTGCTGATGATGTGGCCGACGGCAGGAGGGCATTCTGGGAATACCTCATGAATCGGCTTCACCTGATGAAACCGGGTCACATTGAGACGCGCCAAGCGGTCACGGGTCTCCGTCAATGCAGCCCGCCCGGAAATCATGTGGTAGAGCATGCTGCCGGCGAAGTAGATATCGCTTCGCGGGTCATCCTTCCTGACACCCGTCCCACGCTCCAACGCGGCATAATCGATCGCCCGGGCATTCGGGCAGTCCGCGACCTGCTCCGGGTTGTTCCTGTCCGCCAACGCCGCCAAGCCGAAGTCGACCAATTTGGCCCGCCCTTCGGCGCTGACCAACACGTTCGACAGCTTCATATCCCGGTGAGAAATCCCTTGGGTCGATGCGTGGGAGAGGGCCGAACAGACGTCGTGCATCAACTTCAAGCAAGTCAACGGCTCCAGGCTCCCGCGGACGCGAACCAATTCCCGCAAATTCTGCCCCTCGACGAACTCCATCACCATATAAGGATTTCTGATATCGGGATCGACATCATAAACACTTACAATATTAGGATGCCGAAGCTTTAAACCCATCCGTGCTTCGCGCAAAAACTGTTCTAACTGATCCGATTGATCCCGGAACCTTTTGCGCAAAACCTTTATAGCAAAGGCCTCTACATTATCTTTCGCGGCACGATACACACGGGCAAATGTCCCAGCGCCGATAAGGTATAAGACTTTGTAAGGCCCATAAAAAAATCCGGTACGATCCCCTCTTAATAACTTTTCGGTCTGAAGGGTCGTGATCACCCCAAAACGCTGCATCACCCGGACGACATCGTCTAGGCTAGCCGATTGCGTTCTCAGCGTGGCACGGGCCTGATCGACCGTATGGGAATCGGCCAGACCGGCGCCGATGATTCGGCTCATGAATTGGTCTGGCGTTAACAACTCGGACATGGCTACGGGCGGGGATTAGGACAAGTGGCTCTATGGGATCAACCGAGACTCCAACCGCGTGAGTTATCCGAGGCCCGGCCAGGCCCCATTCTAACGTCAGCGGCCTCGAATCCTATCATCGATTCTAACCCCGCTCTTGTTATTCTCATTTGTTAAGAAATGGCATCGCACGGCCTGGGTTGACCTGCGCGACAACCGTCCGGGGGGGGCCGAGCGAGAACTGAGGTTGTTCAAGCGGTCCTGATCGGTCGACCCTTCGGCCATGATGACCACCGGGCCGGATGAAACCACCAACCACCGAAAAGACAAAAAATACCGATCCGCAGTCAGAACCTACTGCTCGGTTTTACTCGCCGGCAGGCGAGCGAAATGGAAGGGGGATCGAAATCGCCCCACCCACGATTCAGATCTGGCAAGGCTTGTCGAGGACACAAGCCTGGAGAAAAGTGAAAGTCCGAAGAGAAGAAATGAGGGGAAATCTGTACGCCCCCCAAGTGAACCCGTTAGGGTGCCGACTCCCGGGAGGGACGGGAACCGCCGAGGCTTCCAGACACAACGGGGACACGGAAGTTTCGGATCAATCGCCCAATCGCTTCAGCGCGTTGAGCGCATTCATCACGTTTTCGAAACCACCCAACTCTTCAACGAGCGATTTGGCTTTCATCAAACCTTCGATCGTCACTCCGCCCCGCGTCCTTTTCACCGTCAGCTTTTCGGAGACGGCACGACGACCCTTAGCGGCGCCCTTCACCGATTTTTCGCCACTAGGCTTGGACTTACGCACTTTCTTCTTGGTGCTCGTTGACCGGATCGTGCTTACAAAAGCCGCCGTCACGGCGATCCCCTTTTCCGCCAGCGCTTCAACAACTTGACGCGGCTTGGCATCGGGATTGGCTTCATAATACTCACGAATTTCATGCGACTTGCTCGGGCCGTTGCTCTTTTTTGCCATCGATCTGATACCCCTTCGGTCTCCTCAGGACCTTAGTATTTGTAAAAAAAAAGCGTTGCCCATCTATAGGACATCGCGATTCAACAGTGGTCGAAGGTTATAAGCATAATGAAAATATCAATACAGGGGGTGTAATTCATAAAAAATATTTGAATTGAATATTTACCGGCATAGGTATGGGGCGTTTTTTAACAACCCGAGCGGGTCAAATCGATGCTTGGAAATAGTTGAAAGAAAGAGTCGACGGGCGGGACGACAGGCGGGTCTGGAGCCGATCAATAAGCGTTCCGGTGGGACACGCAGGTCAACCCGCTACATCCGTGGAATTACGGAAATCCCCAGTAAATCCAGCCCGGTTTCGAGCACGCGGGCTGTGAGCGCGACGAGCGAAAGCCGCGAACGCACGGCCTCCGGCGAGCCCGCCTTTAGCACCGGGCAATGGTCATTAAAGACGGCATAAGCTTTAGCCGTATCGTACAAATAATCGACTAGAAAGTTGGGCGCGTAGTCGCCGCGAACTTGTTGTAAACTTTCGCCAAATCTAAGCAACATGATCGCCAGATTTCGTTCTGCCTGCTCGCCAATCGTCGGCGACTGGGCATCCGAAGCGATCACAGACGGATCATAACCTCCTTTCAACATAATCCCGCGGGCCCGGGCATACGCGTATTGGATGTAAGCGCTGGTGTTGCCATTAAGCGAAACCATGCCGTCGAGGTCGAAGACATAATCGCTCGCCCGGTGGTGGGCCAAATCGGCGTACTTGATCGCCCCGTGCCCGACAGTTTCCGCGATTTTCCGCTGTTCCGCCTCGTCCATCGGGGCCTCGGATCGCCCCACCCGGCTCGGATCACAGACGACCGCCAAGGCCCTTGCGACCGCCTCATCCAATAAGGATTCCAAACCGACCGAACTGCCGCTTCGCGTCTTAAAAGGTCGACCATCAGGACCCAAAACCGTCCCGAATTGAATATGTTCTAAACGGATATCAGAAAAACCTAATCGTTTAGCAACGGCGAATAATTTCTGGAAATGATCGCTTTGACGGAAGTCAACAACATATAAGATTTCGTCCGGATTGAACTCGGCTTGGCGATAGAATAATGTCGCCAAGTCGGTCGTTGCATATAAATACGCGCCGTCTTTTTTCCGCACGATCATCGGGGAATCGAAACCGGGAAGGAAGACGCAAACCGCCCCTTCGCTATCGCTCGCGAGGGAGAATTCACGAAGCTT
>JBEIRZ010000600.1:0-2049 GCA_040375695.1 Planctomycetaceae bacterium | reverse complement strand
GAACGACTTTTCGCGGCCGATCGCGCCGAGGAATTCGGCTTTGGTCAGCGTGTCGACGCAGTGGTTCCCTAAGACGTAATGGCGGTCGGGGGCGATTTCGGAGAAGTGGCGATTGATTTCAGAGAGGTAGCGGAGTTCGGTCTCGACCGAATCGGCGGCGTCGATGATATCGCCCAGTTCGACGATGAAATCGGGACGGAGCGAGCGGAGCTTGTCGCCGGCTTCGGCGAGTTTGCCGAGGGTTTCGCGGTAATGACGGCTTCCGGCGGGGGGCTTGTCGGCGTGATGCATGTCGGTCATCAGGCCGATGCGAACCGCGGGGGCTTCGTCTTGAGAGGTGGCGAGGCTCGGATCGAGCGATGAGGCGGCGAGCCACAGGGTGCCGCCGCGAAGGATCGCGCGGCGATCGAGCGAGAGCGTTTGGGGTGAGTGATCGGCTCGCATCGGTGGGGGTTGGGGGCGGGCCGGGATCACTTGGTCGTCAATTCGATCTTGGGGATCGTTTTGGTGTCCGCTTTGATTTCGGCGGTCAATTTCGAATTGGCGCGAGCCGCATAGCGCCCTTTCAACAGGTCGGGTTGGTCGGGCGGGCCGCTCATCGAGATCTTCGCGTTAGGTGGGAGGGGTTCGGGCCACATCGCGGTGACTTGGTACTTGCCAGAGGGGATCCCTGGCTTCATGTCGGTGGTGAATTTGAAGTGCCCTGCCGCGTCGGAGACGGCGGAGGTGACGGGGCCGTTGCCGGCATCCGGATGGAAGAGCAGGACGACCCCTTCGACCGCCTTGCCATCGACGCTGACATCCCCTTCGGCAGGGGTGAGGCTCTCCCCGCCGCCGCAACCGACGATCGATCCGATCATAAGCAAGGCGAATGATCGGATCGTGCGGGTAACCGTTTGCGACAGAGAAAATTTGGTCGTCAACATCGATGGCAAGTTTGGGTGAAGGGGAGGTCGGTTATGAAATCATCCCGAAAATCAGTTGTTCGGGTTGGTGAATGCTTCGCCGCCATCACGGCTGACGAGTGCACTGAAAATGCGGACGTCGGTCGACGACGAAAGGAATCCGACCGAACCATCGCCATAGACGGTCATCACGCCACCCGGGTGGAAGGCGTAGGGGTTGTCCGCATTGTAGACATTGATCGCCGAGCAGCCGGCGAGGCTCGGGTTGTTGATGTCGCTGCCGGCAAGTCCGCGGGGATGGCGAGCGATGTTCCAGTCACCGTAGTAGGAATTGAGCAGCGTGTCGACGGAAACGTTCCCCGTTTTGGGGACGGCCTTGCCCGCGAACCACTTGCTCTGCTTCCCGGCGATTTCGACGAAGCAAAGGGTATTCGAGAGGCCGTCGATGACTTCGGCGAACTTAACAGTCCGTTTCGTCGTGGTGTCGGCCGCACCGAGCATCCCGTTGTGCGTGGTCGTGTTGGGGAGGCCGGCGCAAACGGCGAGGCTACCGTGAAGGCCACGTAGCGGAGCGTAGTCGGTGCGAGGAAGGTTGAAGGCGATGCCCGAGGGTAAGATCCCGGCCAGGGAGAAGTAGGGGCCGTAATCCGACGGTTGGTTACCGGGGGTTGACGGGCAGACGAAGGTGGGGACGGTCGCCAGTGCCTCGGGCTTATTCAAGCCACCCGGCCAAGGGGGCGGGAGGTTGACCGGGTCGAGCACCGGACGTTTCGGGTTGTACAGATCGGAGATCGTCGAAGCTTCGAGGTAGGGAAGCAAGCGTCCCAAGGCGCCAAAGCCGTTCCGCGCGTCGGCGGTTAGCGCGAAGTAGGGGTTCGGCGGGTTGGTCGGGGCTTCGGCGGGGTTGAGGAACTGTTGGCCCCAAGCGGGGGCAAACTTGTAGGTCGATTCGAAGTTGTGCAGCGCCAAGCCGATTTGCTTGAGGTTGTTCGAGCACGACATGCGTCGCGCCGCTTCGCGGGCCGCTTGGACCGCTGGTAAGAGTAACCCGACCATCACGCCGATGATCGCGATCACCACCAACAGTTCGACGAGCGTGAAGCCGCGACGTTGGAGGTGACGAGGACGTATCGATTGAACCATT
>JBEIRZ010000654.1:0-1537 GCA_040375695.1 Planctomycetaceae bacterium | reverse complement strand
TCTCTTCCGATTCCTGGGCGTATCCCTTGCGCCGCATCGCTTCGAGCCAGGGGAGGGAGAGGGTCACGCCGAGGCCGCGTAGCAACGTGCGGCGGGGAACCGGATGGCTGGGGATCAACATGCCAATCTCGTCAGCGGTTGGGAGGGAAGGATGAAAGGGGAGGGAACGCGTGGTGGGAAAATCATTCGGCCCCGACGACGCCGCGGCGTTTGCGGAACGGGTCGCTGAGGACGATTTCGCGGATCAATGCCTGCATTTTAAACTGGTGACCCGGCATCGATTGGACGATTTTTTCGATCGTCGGACGATCATAATATTCTACGCCACGGCCGAGGGCATAGGTCAGCATTTTTTCGGTCAGGCAGCGGACGAACTCTTCTTTTTTGTCGATCAGGATCCGTTTTAAATCCTCGGGGCCAGCGAACTTGGCACCGTCCTCGAATTCGCCGGACGGGTCGATATCGAATGAACCGTCCTTCGTGCGGAAGGCCCCGACGGCGTCGTAATTTTCCAAGGCGAAACCGATCGGGTCCATCTTGGCGTGGCAATTGGCGCAGGCCGGGTTTTGGCGATGGATCTCCATCCGTTTTCGGAGCGACGCGTTCGAAGCGTCTTCGGGTTTGCTGGGGAGTTCGGGGACGTTGGGCGGGGGCGGGGGAGGCGGGTTGCCGAGGATCTGTTCGAGGATCCAGCGGCCGCGTTTGACGGGGGAGGTGCGTGTCGGGTTGGAGGTGACGGTCAGGACGCTGGCCTGCGTAACGAGGCCGCCACGTTTGCGGTCTTGCAGGGTCACCCGTTGGAATTCGGGGCCTTGGATCGGTTTGCCGTCGGGGCGGGCCGCGGGTTGTCCGGCGAGGTTACCGGCGGTGTCGGCGATCCCGTAATGTTTGGCGAGCGGCTCGTTGAGGAAGGTGAAGTCGGCATCGATCAGTTCGAGGACGCTGCGGTCTTCGCGGAGGACGGCGTCAAAAAAGAGCGTCGTTTCGCGGGCCATCGCCGCTTTCAATTTCGGGTCGAAGGCCGGGAAGAGTTGGTTATCGGCAACGAAGGCGTCGAGGCGTTGGATTTGGAGCCACTGGGACGCGAAGCTTTCGACCAGCGCGGCGGAGCGGGGGTCTTGGAGCATGCGATCGATCTGTTGGGGCAATTCGTTTTGCAGCGTCCCTTTTTCGGCGGCATCGAGGAGCGCGTCATCGGGCATCGAGCCCCACAGGAAGTAAGACAAACGTGAGGCGAGGGCGAAGGGGTCGATGTCGCGGATGTCGGCGTTGGTCGGTTGGTCATCGAGTTCGACCCGGAAGAGGAATTTGGGGGAGCAGAGGACGGCTTGAAAAGCGACCTGCATCGCCGCGTCCCATTTCTCGCCACCCGCGACCATTTCATCGACCCAGGTGGCGAGCCGCTGGGACTCGTCGGGCGTTGGTGGTCGGCGGTAGGCGCGGCGGAGGAAGCGATCGAGGACTTCGCGGGTCTGTTCGGGGACCGATTTCCCTTCGGTGGCGGCGAGCAGTTTGCGGTGGGTCGCGGGGCGGGTGT
>JBEIRZ010000094.1:0-14238 GCA_040375695.1 Planctomycetaceae bacterium | reverse complement strand
TTCGTTGAGCTTCCCTTTGGGGCCCCGGCCGTCGAACTGAGGCATCGTGTTGACGAGGTAATACTCGGCGTTACCATTCACCAGCCGCCCCGCGTCCTTCGCAGCCTTGTACCAAGCGGCGAAGTCGACGATCAGGTCGGCGCGGTTGGCCATGTTCAGCAGGATCTCTTTACGTCGCTGCGGCATCGGCCACAACCAACTGTCCTTGCCGATCCGCAGGAAGTCCATCGAGTCGCTGGCGAGTCGGTTGGCCGGGATCGGCACCGGTTGCACTTCTCCACCCGGGTCCCCGGTGGGCCGCAGCGCGAAGAGCGAGGAATCAAGGAACCGCAGCCGATAGATCCTGGCGTTGGAACCGTCGAGGATCCGCAACCGATACTTGCGACTCTTGACCTCGTACGTAGGCCAGGGCGTGCCGTTGACCAATTGCACGTTGCCGATGTAACCGTTGTGGCCGTCGCTATCGTAGACGATCTGGCTCGTCTCTTCGCTGATCACGCGATCTTGCAGGACAAGCCCGATGTCGTAGGGGTTGTAATAAGGAGTCAGCGTCTCTTTGTAGAACAGGCGGAAATCGAGATCGGGATCGACCCCGGGATCGGCGGCATTCTTATTGAGCAGCTCACGGTCGTGTCTGGCGACCATCGGCGAACTCGGGTAACGACGCTTGAATTCGGCCCAAGCCTCTTCGAGCGGCGGCGTCTCGCCGGTGATGTCGGGGTCCCATCCCGAAATGCTAAAGACCTTCGGCGTCCCGTCAGCAGCGGTGCCACGCAGCACCAAGCCCGGCAGCACACCTTGCCGGATCAGCCCCAATTCCAATTCGTCGTAGTAGAGCGCCAGCCCCGACAACCCATGCGCGACGTTGAAGGCGGTCGCGTCGAGCGCGTGATCGTGATACCACGAGGTCGATTGCCCTTCGCCGAAATCGATCTCGGTCCTGTCGCCGTTTTGTCGCAGCGGCAGGATGTTGGGATAAAAGTAATCCCGGGCCTCCCCCTGAAGGACATAAAACGTCGGGAACCCGTCGCTGTGCGTCGGGTTGTGCCCCCCGTGTTGATGGACCGAAATCTCGGTCTGCAGGTTGTTCTGAAACCGCACGACCGATGGCATCCCGTGGCGAAACCGGAATGTCGGGCCCGGGACCAACCCCTGATAACTGTAAAGCAATGTCGGGAACCGGAAGCTGGGGTGCAGCTTTTTCAGGATCTCCTTCACCTCGACCTTGTAACAGCGAACCGAACTCGTCCGCCCCGTGCTCCCTCCACGGTTGCGACCGAACTTGCCCCAATTGCCGAGGTCCCTAACCAAAAAGGCCGGCTGCTCGGGCTGCACCCGCGATCGCATCGCGTCCCAAGCCGATTGGGCCTCTTGCCAAACATACTCGTTGGTCGTCGGCGAAAGGGAACACTTCTTGTTGCCACCGATCAGCTTCCCGTTCCACTCGACCGCCGTGCCATGAAAGACCTTCCCGATCGGGACGTCGTCCCCCAACGACAAGAAGGGAGCCTCCGGGTCGACACGCGTCGGACCGCCGCTGAGCTGTTCCCAAGTCCGCGTCGCGATCGGCTTGTGCGTCGGCGGAAAGACTGCTGGGTAAGTCGTCGCAAAGGCATACCTCGGCAACACGTGCTGCCGGTTCTTGTCAAACCAGCGTTTCAACAACCCCGGTTCCGCAGGGACGAACGGATCAGCCCCCGATACCCGCGTCGATGCCGATGCCAGTGCGGCGGCCCCCACTGCAGAAGCCTGAATGAATTCGCGACGATTGCCGCTCACTGCGTCAGAACCGTTCATAAATCGCTTTGATCTTGCTTCGTTCTTGGGATCGATCGATTGCCTAATAACTCAAATCGGGCCCCTCGTTTAGCTTCGTCCGGTCAGTACAAAGCAACACCAAGTCGGCCGCATATTCTACGCATCTTGTTCATATATCCAATCGATGCAAACCCGATTATGACTCAATATGCCGCCACTTCTACCGTAGATTTCGAGGAAAATGGCATTTGACCGCTCGCTGCGCGGCACAAAGATACAGGACAATCACTCATATCACCGTTAACCCCGCAGGAGACGAAACATACCAATCTCGGTGAGTTAGAATCGACGCCTTAGACCCCGACGACAGCCCGGCAATGGGCCGATTAACGACATAAGCTGATTTGCGTCGCGTCCGTGTAATCGCATTACCAACTCGATCCATAGCGCGATTCGTCAGCGACCGGCCGATCCGGTTATCGAGACCCAGAACAGTTAGACTTCGCTATCCGCCCTGACGATGCGCTAATCGCACGGCGGGGTACCGCTGATGAAAGAGGGATGGATGAACCGCCGTTACAAGTTTCACTGCTTCGTTGCCACACTTTGGGTGCTGTTCTCCTTCGCAAGCTTGGCCAAATCTTTCGCGTCAGAAGGCCCGCTTAACATCGTCTTCGTGATGGCAGATGACTTGGGTTGGAACGATGTCGGTTTCCATGGGGGTCAAGCCCCAACGCCGAACCTCGATCGACTGGCAAGCTCAAGCCTGGAATTAACACGGCATTACGTCGCCCCCGTCTGCAGCCCGACCCGAACGGGTTTGATGACCGGCCGATTTTGGAGCCGGTTCGATGTGACCAAGCCGGTCAATGTCCGCGCCCTTCCGTGGGAAACGCCGACGCTCCCCAGACGCCTCATGGCTTTAGGTTATGACACCGCGCTGATCGGGAAGTGGCACTTGGGTTCGCGCCCGGAAGAGGGCCCGGGCAAGTTCGGCTTCGATCATTCCTACGGATCGCTCGCCGGCGGCGTCAGCCCTTGGAGCCATCGCTACAAGGCAGGCGATGTGGCGCGAACATGGCATCGCAACGGCGTGCTGATCGACGAGCCCGGACACGTGACCGACCTGTTGACCGCCGAGGCGATCCGTTGGATCGAGGATCGCCCGAATGACCGCCCCTTCTTTCTTTACCTGCCGATGACCGCGGTCCATTTGCCGATCAAGGAACCGACATCATGGGTTGATAGCGTCCCCGGATCGATCCGCGGCGATGTCGCTCGTCACTACGCCGCCTGCGTGATGCACCTGGACGATACCGTCGGCAAGATCCTCGATACGCTCGACCGCAAACAGGTGCGTGACCGCACGATCGTCATCTTCACCAGCGACAACGGCGGCAGCACGGCCGAGAACAACGACCTGAAATACCCCGACGATGGGGCCCCATCGGGCCGGTTGACCGGGAACAACTCGCCGCTGCGAGGGGGAAAAGCGGAACTCTACGAAGGCGGGACGCGGGTACCGACAATCGTCCATTGGCCAAACAAGATCGCACCAGGTCGAAACGATACGCCCGTGTCGATCGTTGACTGGATGCCAACGCTCTGTTCGCTCGCCGAAGGCGATTCGTCGCCGCGATCCGACAACGCGTCGTTCCGCTGGGATGGCGTCGACCTCAGCGCGATGCTGCGACGTGGCGACGCGATCGCGTCACGGCCGATCTATGCCGTCGGCGTCTCTGGCAAAGAACGCGGCTTGTGGATGGGCGATTGGAAACTGATCGTTCGCGGCGAAATCGCTCGACCCGACACGATCGAACTCTATCAGATCGCCAACGACCCCTCCGAGAGCCACGACCTCGCGGCACAGCAACCCGATCGCGCCAGCGAGCTGCTCGCGGCGATGCGCCGAATCGCGGCCGCCGATGGCGAGTCGCGGGTCAGGCGCTGATTTGCCATGCCGCGACTTCGCGCCGCAGGACGCGGGCCGGAATTCGGCCTTTGATCTGCGACTCGCGGTGACCTGCCGGGAAGGATTTTCCTTCACGGGGCTTCTGTTCTCGATCTTCCTTCCCGAAACTCATGCGAAGAGTTGCCTGATCGAACGTTCGTTTTCACTTCCCCTCGGAGACCCAGCATGTCCGGCGTTTCGCATCCCGCATCGACACCCCCCGCCGCGTCAACAAGCTCGGCCTTGATGGCACCGCCCGCTGTCGGGCTCGGACTTTGGAAGATCGACAATCGTGACGTCGCGACGCTCGTCGAAGAAGCGATCCGCTGCGGGTATCGCCATCTCGATTCGGCCTGCGATTACGGGAACGAACCGGCAGCGGGTGATGGGATCCGGAAGGCTTTGGCGTCGGGTTTGTGCCGCCGCGACGAGCTCTGGATAACCTCGAAGCTCTGGAACACCTTTCACGACCCGCGTCACGTGCGGGCCGCTTGCGAAAGGACCCTTCGCGACTTGGGGCTGGATCATCTCGACCTGTACCTGATTCACTTCCCGATCGCGCTGGCCTACGTCGACCCGGAAACACGCTACCCGCCCGGCTGGTTTTTTGACCCGGCCGCGACCCAACCTCGCATGCACCCGGCCAAGGTCCCGCTGGCAGAGACGTGGGGGGCCATGGAGCAGTTGGTGACCGCAGGGCTCACCCGCCAGATCGGGGTTTGCAATTATGGCGTCTCACTCCTTCGCGACTTGCTCGCGTACGCCCGCATCCGACCGACCGTCCTGCAGGTTGAACTTCACCCGTACCTCTGCCAAGAAAAGCTGCTGCGGTTCTGCCGCGAAGAGGCGATCACCGTTACCGGCTTTTCACCGCTGGGGGCACCTTCGTACGTGCCGCTCGGCATGGCCAAGGAGTCTGACAGCGTCCTCGATCACCCGGTCGTCGCCCGCGCCGCCGCGGCCCACAGCCGCACCCCCGCGCAGGTCGTTTTGCGATGGGGGGTTCAGCGTGGGACAGGGGTGATCCCGAAAACCTCGCGCCCCAATCGCCTCCGCGAGAACCTCGCGATCTTCGACTTCGAACTGTCCGCCGACGAGATGCGATCGATCTCGGCGCTCGATCGCAACCAAAGGTTCAATGACCCTGGGGTCTTCTGCGAAACCGCGTTTCACACATTCTTTCCGATCTACTAATGATTACTCGATCTGCACTCCGCCGAACCCCAAAACCAAAAAGTGGGGGGTCTTGTTCCCCGACCCGCGACCTCGGTTAGGCGCCTGATTCGCTACTGAGCGGCGGATCAGTTAGGGGCTAAGGTCCGCTGGTACAACTGCAATTGCCTCGGCGTGATCCCACCCGGGAATCCGTATCCGGCCGAGGGCGATTGGATCCGTGGCAAACGGCTCGGCACCTTGCGGGGTGTGCTGAAGATCGCCTCGGTGTCCTCACGTCGCTGCAGCATCCGCTCCGATTCCTTTAACCTTCGGTTCTTCTCGTCATCGGTCTCGCGGGTATTCGCGGCCGGCGGCAAGCTGACCGGCGGGAAGGTGTCCTCATGGAATTCGAGCGTCGCACGAATCTCCTGGGCCGCTTCGCTGCGCGGTGCTGGCAGGCCATTCTCGTCAAAGAACCAGGTGACGTCTTTGGTCAGCGCCGATGCGTCCTGACCCTGTTCCGAAAAGGCGTAGTCAAGGATCACGAGCGTCAGCTTCGATAGCTCCGCTTGGCCGCAAGGCCCAAGCCACACGTAGGTCCCGCAGTAATGCCCGACCTTGCAGCAATCGCTCTTCTTGGGCGCGGCCTTCTTGTCGCCGAAACAGATCCACGGCTCGCTGTTGAAACAAGCTGGTGTCGTCCGCCCGGTCTCCGCTGACCACGATGCCAGGTCGTCGCCTTCGGACTCTTCGGCTTCGTTGTATTTCGCGTCGTGATCTCCGAGATAAAACGATCGCATCAAGCGGTCGCAATTCGGACACCCATCATCGGCGGTCCTTAACCCCGAATTAGCAAGTGCGATCTGATAAGCACACCGCATCAATTCGAGGCGACGGACGTCATAGACAGGCTGCAAGACCCAACCTTCGTTCATGTCACGGCCAAAGCTAAAACCGAGGGTCTGTTCCATCAAACTGGTAGCATCCCACTTGGTTTCTGGTCCGAATGAACCACTATCCGTGACATCTGCCGAACCGGCGTTCGGGAACGCAAAGAACGGAGTCGAGTTCGGGTTGCGAACGAACATCGCTAGGTTATCGAGCACCTGCTGCTCGTAAATGTCCGTCAACGTCTGGGCTTGGTGGGTCGTGTTCCATCGCAGCTGACGATGGGTGCACCCCGAAAATAACCCGACCGCGATTAGCGTCGCTAGCAATGATAAGCCACGCATTTGTCCCTCCCTGGACGATGCGTCCTGAAAAATTCGACCCGATTTGCCATCGCCGCCAGCGATCCATCGCTATCGGCCTGTTCTCCCTCTACGGATCGTATTGCACTGGCTGTACCTTCAGCAAAAGACCGAGTTCCCGGGCCTGCCATGGGTTGGCCAGCGGAATAATCGTTACAAACTTCCTTCCCTAAGCGGTGAAGGAAGTCGCGAACACTATTGAAACGGACTATTTAAACGAAAACACCCGCGTCGAGAAACTCACGCGGGTGTTACGTTTTTACCAAAGCGGCTTCAAACGGCTCGTGCCGCTTGGGCTAAGCTCGAATTAGGCGCCGAGCTTGCCGATCGCTTCGATCATCGGGACAACGACCGGGCCAAGGATATCCTTGACGCCCGGGAGTGCCATCACGGTGGCGATGATCTTCTGCAAGGGGCCCATCTGCTCGGTCACCATCTTGCCGACCGAACCCTTCTGCTCGGCGGTCAAGGCGCCCGCGGCCTTGGTGATCGCTTCCAACGACGGGCCGAAACCTTCGAGCGTCGGTAGAGCTGCCTTAGCGGTCGCTTCGTCAGTCACGCCGGAGAGGGTCTTGGTCAGGTCGCCGAAGAGGCCACCCAAATCCTTGCCAATGGGCAAACCGGCCAACAGGTCGGTAGCGGCTTCGGGGAGCTTGATTTCAGGTACGGCAGGTAAAGCGATTTCCGCCGGGGCTTCGGGGGTGACAGGGGCCGCGGCTTGCATGCCAGCGGGAGCCCCACCGGCCGGAAGGGTCGGGTTTGCACCACCGGCCAAAGGCCCACGATCAACCGGCTTCGAAGGACGCATGAAGAGGAAATAACCGAGCGCGCCAAGCAACGCGGCCAACGCCGCCAAAGGCAACCACGAGGGAAGACCCGAGGACTGAGCCGGGGCCGAGTGGCTGTGCGAATGCTTCTGAACCGCCTTGGCACCTTCGTTGACAACCGACTTGACACCTTCGCTGGCGAAATCACCCAGCGAGAAGCCCTTGGGCAACGCGCCGGTGATGTTCGACTGCTGATCCGAGAAGAAACGGGTCAGCGACGAAGCGTCCGGGGCTCCCTTGAATTGCTTGGCGATGTTCCCAAGGACGACCGGGGCGAGGAAGCTCAACAGCATCTTGGTGACGCCCGAGTTCAAGCCGACGAGCGACGCCAAAGCGCTGACCAAACTCGAAGTCCCGCCACCACCGAGCAACGAACCGAGCAGCTTGCCGCCCAAATCGCTCGTCTTCGACGCACCGCCACCGGTGAATGCCGAGGCGAGGTTCCCCAACATCCCGAGGTCCAATCCGTCCATGGCCGACGTAATCTGCTTCGCACCCGAGGGGGTTCCGGCAAGCTTCGAGAGCGAGCCGAGCAGTGCGGGAACGGCCGCGCCAACCGCGCTCTTCGTTTGTGATTCCGTGGCGCCGATTTGGCCGCTGAGCTTGCTCAGCACGTCGCCACCTAGTTGGCTGGTAATCAGGTCGACAATGTTCATGTTCGAAATGTCCTAAATTCAAAAGGAGATGGAAATTAGATTTTCTCGTGATCGCCCGGGTCCGCCTCCCGAAGGAGATCACCGGCGGCGGCTATTGTTGCGGTGGGCACGGAGGGGTCAAGCCGCAGGCCGTTGTCCCAGTGTCATAAGGGCAAAATGGATTCCATGCAATCGGTGACAGGGCGATTTAACCCAAGATTTTTGATCTCCGCAATGATTTAGCGGCAGCGATTCGTGCACTTAGCGGACATGCCCTGCGCCTCTCGCCATTTCTACCGGTCCCGCCCCTTCAAAAGCGCTAAATCGGGGGCTTTTTAACGGCAGCTTCGCTCGATTCCAATTATCGCCGCGACGCGAAAAATTCCGCATATTCGATCGCCCAAGTATCGATCAAGCGGGCAAACTCTTCCACGTCCACTTCCATCAACGGGACAAAATGATTGCGGTTGAAGTGCTCCTTGTTGGCAATCGTCGCTTTGCCGCGAAGGTCCAGGACGTGATAACCGCTCAACGGCCGTATCGTCATTTCTAACCGGCTGTACAGGTTACTTCGACGACCCGCCGACAGGATCAGATCGTCGCGATAACAGGCCGCCCCCCAACCGACTTCGCCATAGAGCGTCTCGGTCCTAAAGCCAGGGAAGTGCTGGGCGACCCGATCGATCGCTTTTTCGATCCGATCGGACAGTTGCAAACGATACCCCGTATGGAGCCGCTTGAACTCTTCCTCCGACAAATGCTCAACCCGGGCCGCTTCATCCTTAAGCTGACCGCGCCGCTGGCCACGCTGGATGGCCGATTTCAATCGCTGTTCAAAATCGTCGCTCATGGTCTAGGGATCACCGCCTTATCAGCTTTCGGTGCCCCCGCCCTCCGCGACCGGATTGCCGGTAACCGCATCCGGCAGGCCACCCGGGTTCCCCGAATGAGTGGCTTGGTCCGCCACCTCATTTCCGGAAACAGGGGTCACGCGCGAACCGGAATTCGATTCGATCGAGACATCGTCATCATCCTTGGGCTTGGTCGCTTCCTTCTTGGCCGGTGGCTGGGGCTGGTCCTTCTTAAAGTACTGCAACAGGTCGCCGAACGAACGCAACGGCTCGCGTCCTTCCGCCATCGCCTCACTGATCGGGGTCGCAGGTTGGTTTCTGGGAACTCGGGTCTGGTACGAAGTCGGCTCGTCATGTCGTTCGCGTCCTTCGCGCCCACGACCATCACCCCGCTGATCGCGATCCCGTCGCGGGCCACGATCCCCTTGCCCCTGGCCACGGCCACCACCTTGAGGTCGGTCGCCGCGACGCTGGTCCGGGCTCCCACCACGCCCCGCATTATCTCCACCGCCAGGACGGCCGATCGGCTGACCGCCGCGGCCACGCTGATGGCCACCGCGCGGTTCCGCCGCCGCACCCTCGCGGCGCTGGTCCCCACGCTGGCCGTCGCGACCCTGTGCTTGACCTTGGCCCGCTTCGCCGCGAGGCTGCCCTTGATTCCCGCCACGGGCGCCCGCTTGAGGCCCACCGTGCTGCCCGCCGCCACGGCGTGAATCGCCGCCACGGTACGAGCCGCGGCGGTCGCGTTGCTCCTCACGCTCACGCCGCAGTTGCTCTTCACGCGCCGGAGAAATCGCCGACAGTTGAAGCTTCCGCTTCGAATCGACCTCGGTCACCCAAGCCGAAACGACATCTCCGACCTGAATGTAATCGTGGATCTCTTCGACGAACTCTTCCGCCAATCGGCTGACCCGGACTAACCCGGTCGATTCGGGCGAAATCTCGATGAACGCACCGAACGGCGCGACGCTGGCAACGACGCCGATCACCGGGTCTCCCGACCTTAAGTGGCTCGGCTTGGGAACCTTGGTCATCACGACCGGTGGCTGACTGGTCGCCGCCACCGCCTCTTCGCCGAACGGATCGCATAGGGCCTGAACGATCCGGTGGGCGCGGTTCGAACCGACCTGCCATTCGCGAATGCACTTGTTGATCGCCGCGGGCTCGGGAAGCGGCCTGCGAACCGTCGACGCCGCCACGGGCGCTTCGGACGCCGGTGCCTCCGCCGCGGGAGCCTCCGCAGACCCTGCATCGCCGCCGGGGCTCTCGACCGCGGCCGCTACAGCTTCAGCCGACGACGCGACTTCAGCCGCCTCGCCTGGCGCCGCCTCTTCGGTAACCGCGACCGGAACCGCGACAGCTTCACCGCCGTCCGCCCCTTCCTGCAGCTCGGCAGCGAAATCGCTCTGGGCATCATCCCCCAGATCAACGATATCGCCTAACTCCGGATCCCTGACCGGTTCGGCCGCGGCGGGCGCAGGGGGCTCATCAAACCTCGGGGGCTCGTAACCCGGTGGTGACGATGGGGGCAATTCGATCGCCAGCGCCTTCGAAAGACGACGCGCCAACGAGTAGTCTTCTGGATGGATCACCGTGGCATCGAGCGGTTCGCTCCCGCCAAAAACCCTCAGGAATCCGATCGCCTGCCGACGGCTCATCTCGTCGGGCCACTCTTCCAGTTCGGAAATCTGTTGACGCGAACTGATGAGCGATTGACGGCGACGGCGATCGATCGCTTCCGCTACCGGACGCGTGATCCCCGGCAATTGCGTCAGCGCATCGATCGGCGCGGAGTTGACATCCAACCCGCCGCGGCTGATCGCGCTGGCCATCACGTCCCTGAGGATCGGTGACAACGCGTCCTCTGGCAATTCACGCTGCGCGCTGGATAGCCTCAGCCGCGTCGGGTTCACCTTGGCCAGGGCCCAAGCCGGCTTGAGGAGCGAGAACGCCAACCAAGTCGCGGCGCGGAACCTTCTGGGGGTCGTCCGCATCTCGCGATCAGCCATCTCGCTGCCCGAATAGGCGTCGGCACCACTCCGTTCGGCAATCGTCCAGCGGACCGACCCTTCAGGCGACTGTGCGATCAGCTCACCAAGAATCACCAGCGTCGCGCGCCGTGCCGGTCCGTTGCTGACGACGATCAGGTCCACGCCATGGCGATGGATCAATTCACCTAACCGGGTCACCGCCCCCGATCGGAACTCCGTCTCGAGCTGGCAGGGGACGTCTTCGGTATGCAACACCCTCCCGTCGCTCGAAACGATCGCGACGGGCGAGGTCCTCGGGCCGACCGCATCGATCGCCAGGATCGTCTTCGCCTCGAGCGAGCCGCGATGGAGCTGGGTATCGAGATGCCGAGCCGTCAGTTCGACCAAGTCGGCGATCGCGTCCTCTTGCAGTTCATCCCACCAAACCGTCTCGGTCGCGTCGCGGATCACCGACTCGTTGTCGGCGATCGTCTTTTCGAGCATCGAGCCCATGGCCGGGTTGATCTGTGTCGCCGTCTTTTGCAATTGGGCGACCAACTGATTCGCGTCATAGACGAACTGGCAACGGACGAGGTTCCCACGCAACGCACGGCTCAGGACGATCGTCTGAAACGCCGACATCCGCTTGATCGGGATCTGCTTGCCGACCAACGGCTGAAGGATGCCGATCAACCAACGTCGGCGTCTCTGCCGGGGCGACAACTTCTTGAGGACTTTCGTCTTTTTGACGACCTTGGCCTTTTCCCCTTTCCCTTTCCCCTTGCCACCCCTCTTGCCGGAGCCACTCGCCGATTCGTCCGCGGGTGGGCTCGTACCGTCCGCGGTCACCACGACCGGTTCCACACCTTCGGCGGCAGGATCGAATACGCCAACCATCACCGTGACCTGCGTCGACGCCGGGTCGATTTCCGCAGGATCGATCTGCAAAGGATCACTCGAAATAGCTTCGATCTGCGCCGAAGAATCCGAAGTCAGGGCAGCCGACACCGAGGCATCCGAAGTCGGGGGCTCCTGCGCGACCGATTCCGAAGCGGACGCCGATTCACCCAACTGCTCAGGGCTCGGCCAGTGCTCGCCCGGTTCGGTTCGGGGCCGATCGGAATGCGCCGCGTCCAGCGCCGACTCAGGCGTGGATGCTTCGGCGACCGAGGTGTCAATGTTCGGGTCGCTAACTTCGAGGAACTTGATCGAAGCGTTGTTGTTCAACCACCGGACCGCGGTCGCCACGATCTGGGGATGATCCGCCAAACGCTTGGTCAAAACGGGTTCGAGCGCCGCGGCGATCTCGGCGGCTTGTCCCCCTTGACCGACGGCCTCGGCCAACTTCTCGATCTCCGTCGGGTCACCCGGCTGCGGATTCAGGATCCGCGAAGCGACCCACAGGGCAGGGGAGATGTTCGCGTTGGGATCGACCGTCTCGCTCTTGAGCCTGCGGGCGGCACGGTTCATCGAACCTTTCCCACGAGCCTCTTGAATGGCCCGACGGATCGACGAATCGGACAGACGGGTCCGCTCCCAAATCTGCGTCAACTCCTGACGCCTCGCCGCCAAAGTCCGCTCCGAACGGACCTGACGCTGCAACATCCACAGCGCAGGTTCGCTGAGCCCCGACAGCTCATCGCGGCGGTAGCGTGCCAGGAATGGGGGAGAAAAACCCTGCTCCACCAAGGGCAGGGCGAGTTTCAGCGAGGATACCTCGCATCCGGATCGACGGGCGATCGCTTCGAGATCTACGGTCATGAAGACACGCGTAGTTTGACTGGTGCGAACATTCGCTTGGGCTATCGACCCAAACGCCAATCGGCGGGTGCTCCGACAACGGGAACGATCCGCCGTCGATGGAAACGCGGACGAGCAATCAACCGAGGTGCGTTCGCTGGGGGTGAGAAACGACGGGCGATGAACAGGCGCGGAATGCCCACATCTCGGGCCTCTTCCGAAGCCGAAATGTAGGATCCCGGCGGCCACCTTGTCAACCGACTCACCGATTCTGCAGTGGCGAATCGCCCTACCCCGACAAAATCGGAAAAAAAGAAAACCGTCAAAATCGGCTCAAACCGCCCAAACCTCACACCCGATAAGTCCGATGGCGCGATCGTTCCGAAGATCGATCTGGTATGCGACCGACCTCGGGTGCTATGAACCCGTCCTCGATTCTCCCCTTACTCGAGAAATCTCGCCGTGAGTTCGAAGCAGCCACATCAACCGCTCCGCCTGGTCGCCGGTACCGAAAATGCCGAGCCCAACCCGAAATCGAAACGCCGTGGCGCTCCGAAAGGGTGTGAAACGCCCTCGAAGCCAGCGGTGACGAAGGGGTCTGCCGATCCCACAGGGCCAACAAAAGGGCGCAAATCATTCGCCACCATCGATCGCGATCTCGACCGCGTCGCCGGGACCAAAGCCCCCAAACGGGTCGAGGTTTCGCTCGGCCAAATCGCGCCGCTCCTGGCCGATGCCCTCCGCAGCGGGCGCTGCTGGCTTCAGGATTTTTCCGACGACACAGTCTCCATTGACTCTGACCTCTACGAAATCTTATTAGCCTACGCGAAGCTGCGTCGTCGAGACGCCGCCTGAGCCCCGCTCGCAACGCGTGCCCAACCCGGCACACGCCGCCCGGGGATCCAGGCCAATCCGCCGCAGCCATTCTCCCCGGTTCCCAGCGAGTTGCATGATGCGTACGATCGCCGTGATCAATCAAAAGGGTGGCGTCGGTAAGACGACGACATCGGTAAACCTGGCCGCCGCACTGGCCGATTCCGGCCGCCGTGTCTGCGTCATCGACATGGATCCCCAGGCCCACGCGTCGCTCCACCTGGGCGTCTCCGTCACCGCACCCGCCCCGTCCGTCTACGACGTTCTCTGCGGCAACGCATCCATCGCCCAAGCCCGCATCGACATCTCCGAACAACTCTCGGTCGTCCCCAGTAACATCGATCTGGCCGCAGCCGAAATGGAACTGGCCGGCGAAGTCGGTCGCGAACTGATCCTCCGCGACGCACTCGCCGCCGACTCCGAACCCTTCGATTACCTGATCCTCGACTGCCCCCCCAGCCTCGGCGTCCTCACGATCAACGCCCTCGTCGCCGTCGAAGAAGTCTTCCTCCCTCTCCAACCCCATTTCCTCGCCCTTCACGGCCTGAGCAAACTCCTGAGGACCGTCGAAGTCGTCTCCAAACGGCTCAATAACCGGCTCCGACTCTCCGGCGTTGTCCTCTGCATGTACGATTCCACCACCCGGTTGGCGGCGGAAGTCAGCAGCGACGTCGAATCGTTTTTCAACAGCGGCGGGACAAGCGGCAACGCGTCCTCAACGACGAAACGGCACGCCAAATTCTTCGATGCCAGGATCCGCCGCAATATCCGCCTCGCCGAAGCCCCCAGCTTCGGCAAATCGATCTTCGACTATGCCCCCGATAGCAACGGGGCCGCCGACTACAGGGCCCTCGCCGAAGAAGTCATCGCCCAAGAATCCGCCGCCAACCCCGAAGCACTCTGCCGCGCCGCCTAAAACGCCCCACGGCATGATCCTGCTGGCCATCCTTTTCGCCGCCAGCCAGTCCGGCGAAGGAAATCTGGCTCGGCAAAACCCGCTCGGCAAAACCCGCTCGGCAAAACCCGCTCGGCAAAACCCGCTTGGCAAAACCCGCTCGGCAAAACCCGCTCGGCAACGGCCGCGTCGTTGGTAACCCGGGATTGCGCTGACGACCTGTGGATTTCATTGCCGGTAGCCTGATCCACCACTCGCCCCGCCCCGCCGGGCGCCCCCGGTCGGATCCCACCCCCGGGCGATGTACAATGAGCCCCCTTCCCAAAGCTTCTC
>JBEIRZ010000229.1:0-7024 GCA_040375695.1 Planctomycetaceae bacterium | reverse complement strand
GATTACGTGACGTAAGCTCGATGATTGCTGGGGAATTGCGCTACATAGTCAAATAGCAACGAGCGTCAGCAAGCTCATAGGGATTTCGCCGAAATCTCGAACTCGTTGCGGTCATTTTTCGAAGTGCTCTGTCCCCCTCGTTTTCATTTTACGAAGTGCTCCGTCCCCCTCGTTTTCGCCCCTCGTTCTTCGGTCCCCGTCGTTCTTCGGTCCCCGTCGTTCTTCGAGGAAAATATGCAGGGAGCCGTTAATCGAACGAATGCGCGGCCAGAAACTCGGCCGGTGTCAGAGCCGGACACTCGCCGGAAGCCGGAAAATGACTGACATTTCGACTGACGATGCAATCTGCCCCGATCTGTGTCGCGCTGATGTACTGAACCGCATCCTCGAAGTCACCGAGTTTCGAAGCGATCGCCCGATTGATGATGTCGCCATCGCAAGCCACCGGGTTGAACGCATCGCGAATCAGAGTGAGCGCCCGTCTTGCGGTTTTCAGGTCAGTGAGACGCCGCACAATGTAGAACGTATTCGTAAATGTCAGCACCGACACAAGCCCGGTGATCGTTCGCCGTTCCGAAAGTGTCCATAATTCGGCCGAGTCTTCGTAAAACGGCTGCCGAAGTGCCAGGACGTCAATCAGAACATTTGTGTCGAAGAAGACCTTCATTTTCAGAGCTCATACTTTTTTGCCAGAGCCTCTTCGAGCACATCCCGGTCGGACTTGCCTTCGGGCAACCGGATCAGTCCGGAAGCTCTCCTCGCACCGGGACCGATTCCCGGTCGTTCACGTTCGCGTCTGGACAACAGTCGGATCATTCTGGAGAACATGGCCGACACACTGGTCCCATGGAGTTCATCGAGGCGATGCGCCTCGGCGATGACGTCAGGTTCAGCGCTGAGAGTCAGCTTTGTCATAGGAAATGCTCCTTGTACGTATCTATTTTCTAAAAGTATACGTGCAATTTCGGCGGTCATCAATAGAAAAATTCTTGGTCGGGGATTCTGATCAGTGATCACGCTGCGTCCTTGTCAGGAGGAAGCGGTTGCTCGCGTCTATGAACACCTGCGAACACGGGATGACAATCCGTGCAAGGTAAAGACATGCCTCGACCGTTCCTCGTGGTCGTTCTCACGAAGTGCTCAGTCCCTGTCGTTCGCCTGTCCCTGTCGTTCGCCTCTCTGTCCGCGTCGTTCGCCGTCATACCTAGCATCTCAGTCCCCGTGTACAATATCGACGTGCACTAGGAGGTAGGGAACTTAGCGACTCGAAACCACCAGGCCAGGATTAGCTTATGTCGAAATCCGTTCCCAACGCGTCGCCTGAAATCGATTCTATCCTTCCACTTCAAGCGTCGATCGACCAGTCGAATCTTCGACGTGCCGCTGAACTTTCGATGGCCGACAAGTTCAAGCTTGGTGCCGATCTTTACGACGATGGAATTCGCTGGCTCAAACAGATTGTCAAAGCAGAGCGACCGGACTATACCGCTGAGCAAGTAAATCAAGAACTCGACCGGCGGCGTGCGATCAAGAGACAGGTTGAGGAGGCCGGAATAGTTCGGCAGTACGTGGAGGATATCCGAATTGGAGAAATCTAGCTTTGAAGCATTGCTCGACGTCATTCGAGTGCTTCAAACTCATGAAATCCCCTACATGCTGGTCGGTGCGTTCTCCAGCAATGCCTACGGATACCCTTGCGCGACCAAGGATGCAGATATCGTCATCGAATACGTGGAAGGCGTTCTGACGAAGATCCGTGATTCGTTGGGAAGCGACTTTAAGCTCGATCCACAAACCGGATTCGAAATCATGACCGGTTCCATTCGAAATATACTCACGTACACCCCGACAAAATTCGACATCGAACTGTTCCGCTTAGGCAAAGATCCTCACCACCACGAGAGATTCGCCCGACGTCGCCGACTTTCTCTCCCAGACTTGCAAATCGAAGCAGTCATCCCAACTGCCGAAGACGTTGTCATCCAAAAGCTTCGCTGGCAACGAGACAAAGACATTGCAGATGTTCGAATCGTAATTGCTGTCTATGCCGCTCGTTTGGATTGGTCTTACATCCAACATTGGACCGATCAACACGGCACTACAGATCTGCTGCGTCGGCTAAGGATAGAACTGCGTCTTTGATAAGTTGCGTCAGCAATAGCGTTCGGTGAAGCGATTCGCTGCTGGAGACAGTTTCGGTCTAGATGCTATGGCGTGGTCGCTAATGGGAAGCGGTTCCAAACACGAGATTCATGATCGGGAAAGACCCCCGTCTCGTTTGTTGGGGCCTTTTGTTGGGGCCGTTTGTTGGGGCCGTTTGTTGGGGCCGTTTGTTGGGGCCGTTTGTTGGGGCCGTTTGTTTCGTCCCCGTCTCCTTTGTTTGGCGTCCTGTTTGTTTGGGGGGGTCAGTCCGAGCCGGCGCCGCTGCGGATCAGGTGGATCAGCTCGTCGGTGTCGAGCCGGCCCGCTTGGTCGGTGCCGCCCAAGACGTTGGCGACGAGTTGCCGTTTGTTCGCGTGCAGCTCGATGATCTGTTCTTCGATCGTCCCCTTGGAAACGAGCCGGTAGACGGTGACGGCGCGTTCTTGGCCGATGCGGTGGGCGCGGTCGGTCGCTTGGTCTTCGACGGCGGGGTTCCACCAGGGGTCGAGGTGGATGACGTAATTGGCCGCGGTCAGGTTCAAACCCGTCCCGCCCGCCTTGAGCGAAATCAGGAAGAGGTCACCTTCGCCATTTTGGAAGGCATCGATGCGGCGTTGGCGTTCGGCGGCTGGGGTCGAGCCGTCGAGGTATTGGTAGGTGAAGCCGCGGTCATCGAGCGCGGCGCGGACCAGATCGAGGTGCCTGACGAACTGGCTGAAGACGAGCGCGCGGTGCCCTTCTTCGCGGAGCCCTTCGACCGTTTCCATCAGCAGCCGCAGCTTTGCCGAACCCTTACGCCATGACTTGTCGACCAGCCGCGGGTGGCAGGCCAATTGCCGCAATTTGGTCAGCCAAGCGAGCGTCTTGAAACGCTGATCCCCTTCTCCCTTGGCGTCGGGGAGTGCGCCGCTCAGTTCCGCGACCGCCGTGAGGCGTGCGTCTTCGTAGCGTTCGCGTTCCTCGGTCCCGAGTTCCGCCATCAGCGTGACCTCGGTCCGTTCCGGGAGTTCCTTGAGGACCGCCGACTTGGTGCGGCGGAGGATGAAGGGGCGGACGAGTTCGGCGAGCGATTCGCGGCGCTGTTGGTCCTGGTGACGTTGGATCGGTTCGGCGAAGCGGGTGCGGAAGCGGTCCCACGAACCGAGCAGCCCGGGGCTGAGCGCGCGGAAGAGGCTCCAGAGTTCGCCGAGGTGATTTTCGAGCGGGGTGCCGGAGAGGCCGAGCCGCCAATCGGAGTGGATCGCGCGGATCGCTTGCGACGTTTTGGTCGCGGCGTTCTTGATGAATTGGGCCTCGTCCAACACGAGGGTGTGCCATTTGCGGCTCGCGAACCGCTCGGCATCGCGTTGCAACAATTGGTAGCTGACGATGATCAGGTCGCCCGCTTGGGCGCCATCGATCAGCCGTTGGCGGTCATGTTCGCGATAGGCGTGAGGCTTGAGCGTCGGGGCGAAGCGGGACGTTTCGCGAGACCAGTTTTCGCCGACGCTCGTCGGGGCGACGACCAACGCCGGTCCGCCTTCGGCTCGATCGATCAGCACGCCGAGCGTTTGCACCGTCTTACCCAAACCCATGTCATCGGCCAGCACCGCACCGACTCCCCAGCGGCTGAGTCGGGCGAGCCAGCGGTACCCTTCGACTTGATAATCGCGGAGCTGTGCGGTGAGCGATTCTGGGGGTGACGGGTTCCAATCGCGAATTTGGTCGAGCCGGTGGAGCGTTTCGTGCCACCGCGCGGCGGCTTCGAGCGTCACGTCTTCGCCGAGCAATTCACGGACCATCGGGGCCGAGGCATCGGCGATTCGCAGCATACCGCGTTCGGAGACGACCGAATCGTCGAGCATTTGCAACCGCCGGCGGAAGGTGGCGCTGATGCTGGCGAATTCGCGATCGCCGACGCGGACGAGGTTGCGGTTTTCTCGCACCGCCACCAACAGGTCGGCCAGGGCGATTTCGCGGCCATCGATTTCGATCGAGCCGCTGATGCCGAACCAGTCGCGTCGGTCATCGAGCTTGACGCGGAGCGATTGCGGGGTCAATTCCCCGCGGACCTTCATCGTCTGCCCTTCGGGCCACAGGATCGCAGGCGCTTCGGCGCCGGCTTCGGCGAGCGACCCCAAGAGGTTCAGGGCCGCGTCGTCGGACGTTGCCGACCAGCTATAGGGCCCCTCGGCCGTCAGGTCGTCGAGCCCGAAGCGAACGGCGACTTCGCGGGCCCGTCGGAGCTCGGCGGGTAACGTCCGCCGCAAGCGGATCGGCCCGAGCGGGGTGTGGCAGCGGACCAATTCGCCGCCTGCCGCGGAGCTCGCGCCGGGGACGAGCGTTTCGGGGCATCGGGGTTCCATCATCCGCAGTGCCACGTGCAGCCCCGCCGTCGCCCGCGGACGCATCTCGACGATCAGTTCCCAGAGGCCATCTTGGATCGGGCCGGAGAGTTCAGGTGGCAGTTCGACGCGGAGCATCGGGTCGAGCTTCCCTGCCGAGAGGGCCAGCCTCGAAGCCGACTCGGCATCAAAGGCCACATCTTGAAGGTCGACCCGCACCAGCGAATCGACGAACTTTGCCGACCATTGGTCCTTCAATTCGCAGACGATGATCCGGTCCTTTTTAGCGGGGACCATCACGACGACGGGGCGGTGGACCGCCATGTTGCTGAGCTGGATTTCGCAGGTCCGCGGGTCGATGTCCAGGTCGACGCCTGAGACGCGGAGGCGGGGTTGGTATCGCGCGGCGGGGTCGAGCGGTCGGTCACCCAGGTCGGTGGCGATGTCAAGCAAGTCGGTATCATCGATCGGAGGTTCGTCGGCCGCGGATGGGGTCGAAACATCGGCCGACTGTTTCTCGGTTTTTGAGCGCTTCGAGGATGACTTCCCTTTACCCGCGATGCCACCCTTGAGCGGCTGGGCCGATGCGGGGTCGTCGGGGAGCGTTTCTTGTTGCGCGGGGGGATCGGCCGCCGGGGGGGCTGGCGTTTCGCTTCGAACGAGGGCCAACGTCAATTCGCCGCGGATGATTTGGACGGGAGTGGCATCGGCATCGTTCCAGGCGACGTTCGGGTGTCCGGCGAGCGCGACGAGGGCTTCGAAGAGGTTGTAACCTTGATCGCCGAAGGCGGACGAGGCGCGGGCGACGAGCGAAGCGACGCGGGCGTCGACCGGGTCGCGGAAGAGGTAATCTTTTTCGTCCGCCTCGAAGAGTTTCAATTCCCGCCCCTTGGTCCAACCCGAGCCGGTCTTGCGGAGCTTCTGTTCGTAGGGGACGACGACGATCATCGAAAACTTGTTCGAACCGCCGACCCGTACCCGCCACTGGATCCGGGCGTCCTCGACCTTCGCCTTGGCCGACTCGACCGCATCGGCGTACTTGACCAGGCTGTCGACCAGGGTGCGGCCCATGGCGACCGCGTCGACCGTCATCGAGGCGATGAAGTCTTCGAGTTCGCGCGGGGAGCGCCTAGTCAATTGTTCTTCCAGCCACCAGCACGCCGCGAGGGTGTGCGCGCACTGCCCCCGCAAGTCGTACCAGTCGCAATCGCATTCACCGATCGCCACCAAAGAAATCTCGCGACGCCGCCTTCGGTCGCGAGGGTCGTAGATCTCCGGGACGAAATAGACGTCCGGCGAGGCGACGATCGTTCGGTCGCTACGGATAATGAAGTGGAATTCGAGATCCCCGTCCTCTCGCGACAGGCTCGGCGAGGCGACTTCTTGCATCGCGGCCCGCTTGTCGAGCGAGTTGTCATGTTCCTTGATCAGGTCCTGGAGCGCCTCCCGCATCGCGATGGCCAGCGTGGCGATGTCCGTGTCGATTTGGCTTTCCATAGGAACGATCCTTGTCGTGTGACCCGAACGGGCGCGTCGCTGAGGCTGCTGACGATTCGGTCGATCAGCAACTCGGGCGTTGTCGGGTTCGGCCCGTTCGGGCCGTCGTGATCTCGAAGCGTTATCGGTCTGGTTAGGCCTGGGATCAGGCCAAGTCCACCAGTTTAACCTCGGGGCGATCGTTCCGCGACGCCTGTTATCCCTTTGCGTTGGCGATCCTCCCGACGCAAAGGGCTAGTTCAAGGGGCCGATTCATGGGCTCACGTCGATTCAACGCGATTCGCTCGGCCAGATCGATGCTAGCCGCAACCGGTTGGCCATGGCGTGACCTTTCCGCTACGATGCAGGCAAATCACGCACACACCGAATTTTACCACCACCCGATCACCAAGGAGCCCCTAGCATGCCACGATTGACCGTAGTAGGGAGAGGCGATTTCGAAGTCCCGGCCGGAAAACGGCTCGTCAAGGCGATGGTCGAGGATGCCGGGACGGACCAATTGCACGCCTGCGGCGGCGCCGCCCGCTGCACGACCTGCCGCGTCCGATTCGTCGAGGGGGAGCCGACGTCGATGACCCAAGCGGAAAAGGACGTCTTGGCCGCCCGCGGGGTTACCGAGACAGGGATCCGGTTGAGCTGCCAAATCGCCTGCGACCATGACATGTCGGTGGAGCTGATCAGCCGCTTCGAAGGGAGCGGCCGCAAGGACCAAGGGAGCCCCGTCGGCGACGCGATCGTCCCCGAACCGGTCTGGACGACGAAGTAAATTCCACCGCGAATGGATCTTGTCCGATCGCGGAATGAGCCAGGGCATTCGAATGTAGCGTACGCTACATAGTAGCCGATGCTACATTTGGACCGGATCGATTGGGCGAGGCTGTGTGTGACTACAATTGTAGTCACGGAAAAGGCGGACCGTAGCTAATGCTACATCTTCCGGCAACGCGGTTTCGCGGCGTCGGCCGATTCGCCGGACGAGGAACGCGTCAGGCGAGCTTGACGAGGCTGATCTGGTTGTGCCCGACGGCGACGAGCGATTGGCCATCGGGGGCGAGCGTCAT
>JBEIRZ010000043.1:0-22024 GCA_040375695.1 Planctomycetaceae bacterium | reverse complement strand
GGACACCAGGATTACGGCTTTGGACGACGCCACGCCTGGAAAACTGGAAGGAGGGCGAAGCTGAGACGATTCGCGAGACCACTCGAGACTTTATTCGTCGGACTCGGAGCGGTCCGGCGCAGATCGTCTTGGCGGTAAACGCTAATAGTTTCTCGCCGTGGCCAGCCCCATGGAACGGAACGAATCCTGTTGATATCGGTGGATTGGCGGTCAATCGAGAGGTGGTCGTATCTCCACCTTTCAACAGCCCATCTTTTATCATTGATCATGCGGGCCAAGCCAGGATCCGATTTACCGAGCCGACATTTCCGACGGCCGGGATCGTATTTGCGGTAAGTGGAATGACGAGTTGTTTGATCGACGGCAAGCCCGTTGATTCCGGTTCTGATTTGCATCCCCGCACGGGGATTGGCCTATCCGTGGATGGTCGATACTTGGTCATCGCTGTTATCGATGGCAGAACTAGGTCGAGCCAAGGGGCAACTGTCCAGGAGCTCGGCTGTTGGTTGAAATCGGCCGGTGCTGATGACGGCATGAACATGGATGGCGGCGGTTCTTCGACCCTCGCGTGGTGGAATCCTGCTTCAAAACGGCCGGAGAAGTGCGAGTTGATCAACTCTCCGGTTGGTAGTCGTTTGAGTTTTGAGTCGTCCTGGTCCGAGGCTTTTTACTTTCCGACCGAACGGACGGTGGGGAATAATTTGGGTATCTATTTCGAGGAGGAAAAACGCTAAGCCGCGTTCCGTCGGGCGGCTGAAAACGGCTGGTGGCTGAGACTTTTACTCGCTGGTGAGATCGGCCTTCGAATGCTTACACACCCAAAAGCGACTAAGAGTGCACACGGATTCACTGAAACAAATCGTATTAATGCCATCACTCGCGATCTTGTTCGGGCTCTGCCCAAGTCGTGATTTGACCTTGGGAGTCGATATCGATGTGAATCAAATTCGCGCGACAGCAAACAGGGCAGTCCTCGACATAGTTTTGATGACTACCCTCGCTTAGGTCGAGAGGAATGACGATCTCTTCACCGCAGCCATCGCACAGATATGTCGTGTCTTGTTCTGTAAAACTCGGTACGGGATTCGGATTTGCGTCGACGGTATCGATCTGAGGAAGAAGCTTGCCGCTGGCTAGGAGGCGGCAGAGCCATTCGACAACGGCTAGAGTTTGCTCATCAGCTAATCGGTGGTCACTGCCAGTTTCGATTAAGGATTCGGAGGGTAACTCGCTGTTTCTGATAAGTTCCTCCGAGTCTTCGAAAGGGATGATGTCATCGTTTCGGCTGTGCAGGATGACGGAACCGGGCTTCAGTCTGTGCGACGTTCCCCATCGCTTCCAAGCGGGGCATAGGAGGATGAGGGGTACGGTTTGGGAGTCGATGTTCATCGCGATCGCCCCGCCTCGGGAAGATCCGACAATGACATCGGGGCGATGGGTTTGAAACTCTGATTGCGCCGTCAGGACAGCGATCTTGAAGTCATCGTCATCCAATCGCGGGTTGTAAACGGTGTGGCCACATGAGGCGAGATACGTCGGCTTGACACCACCGGGGACTGAGTGCCAGCCATGCAGGAAAAGGATTTTCATGTTGGGACAACGGGCTCAATCGATATCGGTCGCCGCAGGGATCGAAAGTCAAAGCGAGGGCCTGGATGAATGGCATGCGATAGCACAGTGAAAATCAATAGCGTGAATGTATCTCGGATTGCCTTGACGCCGAAACGGACGAACAGGCTATTCATCGCTTGTAAGCCGGAAAACTCGCGGATGTAAATGGTGCGTCAAAGGCAGTATCGGTTAGGCTGTCACGGGCTGGGATCCCCGCGATGAAGCAGTTGACGGTAACGAAAGCAAGTAATCAGATGGTCGTTGACCATACCGATGGCCTGCATGAAGGCATAGCAGATGGTGGTCCCTACGAATCTAAAGCCACGTTTTTTTAATTCCTTGCTAAGGCTATCAGAGATGGGTGATTTGCTTGGTACATCGGACTGTATTCTCCATTGATTTTGGACAGGAGCCCCATCCACGAATCGCCAGACGTATCGATCGAAACTTCCATATTCTTCTTGGATCCTCAGGAAGGCTCCTGCGTTGTCAATCGCCGAGACGACTTTAAGGCGGTTGCGGACGATCCCGGGGTCATCCAGCAGTTGATCGATTTTTCCGCCACCATAACGGGCGACGATCCGTGGATCAAATCCGTCAAAGGCTTGGCGATAGTGTTCACGTTTCTTCAGGATCGTTGACCAACTCAGACCGGCTTGTGCCCCTTCGAGGATTAGAAACTCGAACAGGGATCGATCATTATGCACGGGTGTGCCCCATTCATAGTCGTGATAGGCGACGTAATTCGCGTCATTGGTTCTCGCCCAGGGGCAGCGTTTGCTCATAGTTGGGCTCTGCGAGTATCCAAAAAGGGCCTAATTTCCCAGTTCGCTGGCTTCTAGCGTTTGACATCCTTCGGTGTCGAATGCACGAAATCCCTGGAGGATCGGTATGGCGCTTCGCCGTAACCCGCTCGCGTCATGTCTGCAGTAGTCGAAAGGATTTGTGGTCATCGGCTTGAAGGGGGGCCCTACCAAGTGCAAAATGCCGTGCGTTTATCACATGATTTTGGCACTTTTCTTTCTACTGTCGAGGCTGCGATGCGATCGCGAATTCAATTGACTTTTCTTGCCGGCTGTCTTTCCCTTTTGCCATGGCCTTTTCGAGCGAGTGCAGAGACGGTCACCGACCCTAAGCTGGGTGGGATCGATTTCGCCTTACAGGGCGAATACAAGGGGAGAATTCAAGCCGGTGATTTCGATGAGGTTTGGGGTGCTCAGGTGATCGCATTGGGGGGCGGAAAATTCGAATTGGTCGGTTACAAGGGGGGCCTGCCCGGTGACGGATGGTCGCGGGGCGATGAGATTCGCAAGCACTCGGGTGAGTTGGTCGCCGGTAAAGCTGCTGAGTTCAAGACGGAGATGGCCTTGCTCCGAGTCGAAGGTGGCAAGTTGGATGTGATCGTCGACGGTGATTCGGTGTCAAAACTTGATAAGGTCGAGCGAAAAAGCCCGACGTTGGGAATGCGGCCACCCGCCGGCGCCAAGGTCTTATTCGATGGTTCATCGGCTGACCAGTGGGAGGCAGGTAGCTTGGTGAATGGCGATTTGTTGGGGGCGACAAACACCGCAAGCAAGTTGAAGCTTGGCGATCACATCTTGCACATCGAGTTCCGGACCCCATTTATGTCTGAAGCTCGTGGGCAAGGGCGGGGAAATAGTGGCGTTTATTTGCAGGGCCGATACGAGTGCCAGGTTCTCGATTCGTTCGGTCTGGAGGGGAAGGATAACGAGTGTGGTGGGATTTATTCGATTGCCTCGCCGCAACTTAATATGTGTCTACCGCCGCTGGCGTGGCAGACATATGACATCGACTTTACTGCCGCCCGCTATGAGGGAGATAAAAAAGTAAAGAACGCGCGGGTTACGATCCGACATAACGGGGTTGTGATTCATAATGATCTTGAGTTGACTCACGGAACCCCCGGTTACAAGCCTGAAGGCCCCGGCAAAGAGTCATTATTTCTGCAAGATCATGGTAATCCTGTTGTATTCCGCAACGTCTGGTCAGTCGAGAAGTAGAACGAATCTGGCGTTGGGGGGCATCGTTGATGCCGTCCTAGGAACTGAGAGACCATGAGCAACGGAACTGGCTTTAGGTATTTCCAAGTCGATGACCCAACATCTATTTAGGCCTGGTCCGAGTGAGGGCACGGTTACACGACCCGATGGGCACGTGATCAACGTGCCTGCGGGTTGGGCCCTACTTCCCCCGGGCGATGCCGCTCTTACACGGCGTGTCAGGGCGGCGGGCGAGCATTGGGTGATTCAGGAAGCGAGAGGGCGTAAGCTCTTTTCGAAAGGGGTTTACGCCTCCTCTGAAACGATCAGCACGATTCGTTGTGAGTTGGGATCTGAGCGTTCGACCGAAAAGTTTACGAAACGCCGCGAGGCCGATCTTCGAAGAAGGGAACAGGTCCAGACTGACTACGTAGATGAATTCGCAAAAGCGGTCATTGATTATCTCGGTTTTGATAGTGTGCATCGAGATGTCGCGGTGTCTCTCGCCAGCCTAGTGACTGCTCATGCTACGCCTGTCGGGAGCGGTACAGTGGCGAGGACGAAGCGGATTCCTATCGAGCGTCGGGCGGAGGCCGCGGTAATTGCTTGGATGCGACACCAAACGACCGGATACGACGGGATGGTGATCCCGAGAATCAAGGGTAAACGGCGGGAGGTGAGGCGGATGCTCGCGCAGAGGTCAAAGGATTTGCTGAGGCGGTACCGCGATGGGGGGCATCCAGGATCGGATTGCCCCTTGAAGAAGGCGATTCAGGCTTCGGAAGGTCCTTAATGTTCGATTAGCGTGTCCGTATGAGAGAGAAGCATAGACCTTGGGGGCCAACCGTTGGCTAGGGAAACAACCGCATTGATCCGCCTAGTCAATCAAAGAAGCTTTGATCAGCCGACCGGGGCACTCGGATCAACCCTACGCGGTTGGGAGAGCTTGACGATGCTGCATGGTCGGTTCGATCGAGATTCGTTTCCGACGCGGAGTTAATGCCTCGGGGTTGTTGTCGTTGTTATCAGCTTGAGCAAGATTAAAACCTGGCGCAAGCTTGGAGTGGTAACGCTTCCGCCCAGGGTCGAAAGATGAATGTCGGCAACAATCGCCGTCCCGAGCGTGTGGTCAGCGATGCCTTAGGGTCGAGGGGGGGCGAAAGCGAGTCGACCGCATGAGGGGTATCGGCTTGCCAGTTCTTTTCCGACCGAGAAGGGTAGGGGGCGTTCGAGGCCTGAAATCGGCCAGTTTCCCGAAGACGTCACACTGTCTTACTTCGAGGCGGTCACCCAGCACAATCAAGCACGCTTTGCGGTTGGGTACGCAACGCTTAACAGGTTGATCGTGTTCCGGCTCTCGGAAATTGGCACTTCGAAGTCTGCTAGGATCGGAACGACGGGACAACGATTTCTAGCAGTTCGATTGCAGGGGCGTGATCGCAAATGATTCGAGCGGTCCTCCCGTAGACAACGGATTTAGGGACGATCTGAAGCAATTCCGCCAAGCGAGGCCCGGAAATGACTTTCCATAAGGCGATCCGTTCTACTTTGCGAAAAACGTTGTGACGGATCAGCACTCGCCCTAAGGGTAGTCGGCCCTCGCGTATCTGAGACCAGACATCGGGCTGGAAAAGGTCAGGATGTAGGCGGACGATTCCGTATTGGACAACCGATCCGTTATCTTCCCGCGTCAATATGATTTCACGTGCGTACCACCCCGTCGACTCAAGCGTGCGTATGATTTTGACGGCAACCGCAGAGCCGTGGAAGGCTTCAACAGTGATTGTCATGTGCTCGTCATGATCGAGCAATTGACGGGGAACCGTCGGTAGTTCATCCGCAGGGACTTGCCGAAACTCGGCGAGCCGCTCGGGGTCGGCAGGGTAGAACAGGCCGACCATCGCGGCGATATCGACGGGTTCGGAAGGCTGTGGCGAATCGGTCGTCACGGCCATCAATCTGTCGGCTCCGTTACCCGTGCGATCGGTAGGCCAAATGCAACGAATTGCGGAGATGGGCTTGCGGTCTCACCCTCTTCGACCCTGTGGAGGACGGTATCGATCAGGAAGTAGAAAAGTCGTCGGAGTGGTTCGGGATTAATCTGGTCCGCGATCGCCTCTGCCCGCTCCTGGTGCTTATCGATAAGCTTGCGGGCGGTTTCAAAGACATTCGCTTGCTGATAAAGTCGCCTCACGGTTGCGATTCTGCGACTGGCCTCGATATCGGATCTGCCGGAAACGATATCCAAAAGTTCCGCTTGAGATTCGGCCGGGAGCGATTCCAGCGCTAGCGCTAGCAACAGAGTCGGGCGTCCTCCTAGGACATCCCCTGCCGCTGCCACCTTATTGGCCGTATCCCCGTTCCAATCTTGAAGATCGTTTAGGATTTGGAAGCCGACCCCCAAGTTTCGACTGAAAGTACGAATCGCCTCGACGTACGGGGATGCGTCACCCGCCAGACGGATACCGCTATACAGCGCTGCCTCGAAGGCCGGTGCGGTCTTGAGGGCATAGATTTTGAGTGCGTCTAGAGGCTTTAACGCCTTATCCAAGGCGTCCCGCCAGATCAATTCGGCGCCTTGGCCCTCGGTAAGGCGGACATGGGCGTTTGCGAGACAGTCAAGGACATCCACCCGCATTTGGGGATCGAAACGCCGGTCGTCATCGATCAGTCCGCTGAGCAGGCGGTAGCCGAGCCCGATCAAATAGTCACCGATGTTGATCGCGGTCGCGTTACCGAACCTCTTGTGGACCGCGGGCTGTCCGTAGCGAAACGCGTCATCGTCTTGGATGTCATCGTGGACGAGAGACGCTTTGTGGAAGGTTTCGATGCTGATCGCCGCGCGTCGGACCGCAGGCGGGATCTTCAGGCAGGCTTCCTCGCCGGAGGCCCCGCTTCCCAGGTCGCCCGTTAACGCGTCGTATGCGGCCAGGGTAATGAACGGGCGAGAATGTTTACCGCCTCGGGATAAGAAGTCATAAGCGATGTGTTCAGTAGCCGAAATCGGGTCAATTTTGCCGATCGCCTCACGGCTGACTGCCTCCGCGAGCAGTGGTGTTTTTGACCGCACGCGAGGGGCGAAGCGATCGATCGACTCGGGGCTGAACAGGTCTGCGGCGGTGCGGAGCAGATGGATGTAGGATCGAGTTTCCTGGCGTGCCACGACGTGTGGTGTCCTAACCATATCGGCGACCCACGGTTCGTCGACCTTTGTGTTTCTACAATCGTCGCTAAGAAGGGGTACTGCCATGCAGGGGATCCCGGCAAGAAGTATCTTGTCGATCGCTTTTTCAAGTACGTTTAGACAGGCAACGCCGATCACGGCATCGACGTAACCCCCAATGATGATCTTCATGACGACCGGTGAGCCCTCAGCGACAAGGATTCGATACCCCATCTCTTCGGCGATGCTGCGAAAGTCGGCGATACTGCAGGCCCCACACTGTTTGCAATTCATGCCGAACTGATCGTAATCTGCCGGACAGCCTTGGGCATGTTTCAGGCAGTGTGGCAACAAAAACAACCTCCTCTCGGGAGGTACGGTCGCGACGGCGTCTCGCCAAAAGGCACTGCTCAGGACAACCATTGTCCAGCCTAGGTATCCCTCCGGCAGGCCGAGAGACGAGAGTAAACCGCGAGAGGCCTGTTCCAATTCGTCTTTGGTCATCGGCTTGGAGCGATCGAGACCGGCAGCGACCTCGATACACTTGGCACGCATTTGTTCCCGCAACTCTAGGGTCGGCGGGACCAATTTCAGATGGCTGGTGACACGGCGAGGTCGACGGCCGTTGGACCCTTCAGGTGACTGGAGAGTTTCCGAAACGGTCTGGGCGGGGGACGCGATCGACAAAGCAAAATCTCGGTTAGAGTTGCATCGGTGAGGTTTGCTGACAGTACAGGGCTCGCCTCTGTACGCTCATGGGTGTCACTTACTTTCCTGGAGATACCGTAAGGCCGCTCCCAGAGCGGCCGAAGTCATTACCAGGGGATAAAGCATTTCGTGGTACCAAAGTTTCGCGAAATAAAATCCGATCGGCCAAGGTTCTCGATGGTGCCCTGCGACAATCGCCTGGGACAAAAATCTGGCCCCACGTAGTATAGCCTCCTGGCGCCGCTCATCTCTAGTTGGTCCGGTCTGATTACACGAATGGGGGGGGGAAGTTTCGGAATCGCCAGCGACCGTTCCCTGGGATCTCGGCAGGCTTTGGTGTCGGAACGCGGACAAAGCCTCGATGGCGACAGCTGTCTCCTCGATGCTCGACCAAGGGTCTCGGGACGGGCCACCACCCCAACCCCCGTCATGATTTTGACTGGACAGAAGGTAATCAATCCCCCTTTCGGCAGAGCGGGTCATCTCAGGCTCATCCGCGAGAGCCAGGAGAACTCGGCTAGTCCCGTAGATCGGGTTTTCCTCATCCGGATGATCCTGGTTCCCGAACCAGAGGGGTGTCCAGTGCCCGTCCGCATGTTGGGACTTCGAGAGAAATAACAACGCCTTGCGACGAGCATTAGCGATCGCCCTGGAGCCGACCGGCGAGTTTCTTAGCGCTCGCAGCAAGTGAGCGGTCAGGTCGGTGCTGCTTCGATCGAAGGGAAGTTTTCCCCACCCGCGACAAAAGGTAGGAATGCCTCCGTCTCTGTTCTGTAATCGAATCAACCAGTCGATCCCGGACGCGGAGGCCTGCTTGGCGCGGGCTTGAACCGGCGTACGACCTGTCCTTGCGACATATCTTCCGATCGCGATGATCGCCGCGGGTGTATCGTCACCATCCGGAACAGCTCCAGATAGATTGGTCCAGCCCCACCCTCCGGGATCAGCGCCAGTGAACGGATGGCGGTGCCTATATTGGCAGCCGAGGTGCCAGTCGATTAGACCTTGGGTTGCCCAAGAGCCGTCATCATCGGGATCTTGAGCAAGGGCGTGGATCGCCAGTGAAGTCACCCACGTAGCTAGGTTCGTATCGATCGGCCAGGACCCATCTGGCCTTACCGAATTCACCAGAAACCGGATGCAGCGAGTGGCGACGGGGTGGTCGCCCCGACCGCTTGCGGCTAAACTCATCAAGACGAACGAAGTCAGAGGTGTTGCCTCAAGGTAACCACCGCTTTCAGGTTGCATGCGGCTCAAGACTCCCATCGTCGGCCGAACCGCAACGGATCGGAGCTTGTGGATCGGCCAGAACGCGTGGGGCCCGCAAAAATGATGAGCTTGTCCGATCGCGACGAGCGCCGGGATCGCATAGCTAACGACCGGCATGCGGAGAAATCGATACATCGATCCCGGGAAGACGGCCGCCTCGAAGGGTAGACGCGGTACATTCTGCCAGTCGACCAATCCGGCGATCGCGAGGTTTGTCAGGATAGGGACGACGAAGGTTTTATCCCGGCCATAACGCTTTCGTAGTCCGCTGATGCCTTCGGCACTTCGGATGTACCGTCGCAGCCTTGCGTCCCATGTCGGCTCATTTTCTCCATCAAGAGGGTCGGTTGTTAAGCCGTCAGTTATCGGCGTTGGAGAAAATAGAGCGCGTTGGGCCAGGGCGTTAGCCGCCAAGACGAGGTACGACGTCGCGATGTTGCTATGGCTGCGGTCGGTATCACCGAAGCCCCCATCTTGATTCTGTTGCGCAACTAAGTAGGAGAGTCCCTGACGGATCAACCGCAGCACCTCCGGTGGCGACACGGAATTATGAATCACCCACGCCGACAGGGCGCTGACTGCAGTGGCGGTGCTGAGCGCCGACGAGGAGAGGTATCCTTCCCAATACCCGACCGACGTACGCATGGCGAGCAACTCTGCACGGAGCCGATCCAGTGCCTCTCGGGCGGCATCCCGTACTTCGGTCAAATCCGGTCCGTTGCTCACGTTCGATCAAGCCGATGTTGTGGGGTAAGAGATACCTTATGGATGCTTATTTCGCCCTTTAAGATAACAGGCCTGTCGGGATCTGTTAGGCGTCAGGGGGTGAGGGAAGCGATATGCACGGATCGATGTCGATGAATGGCTCGAATGATCGGCAGGGTAACGAAAGGTCCCATCGTGCAGCAACGATCTGCTTGATCGCTTCGCTGGCGGTCGGAATGCTGGCAGTTGCGGAATGTATGGTAATCGCCGCGCCGGGGGACTCGGTGGCTGTGGAGCGTCGGATATGCCGTATCGAAATCGTTGATGCCGCGAACGGCTGGCCAGTCCCGATGGTCGAACTGAGGAGCAATCACCATGTGCGTCTGGTATCGGACAATGCGGGCGTGATCGCGCTAGACTTACCGGAATTGATGGGGGTGGAAAGCTGGTTTACTGTCATTGGCCATGGTTACGAAGTGCCTCGGGACGGCTTTGGTTTTCAGGGGATTCGTTTGATTCCGCAACGGGGCGAGCGGATCGTCATCAAATTAAATCGGAAGCTGCCGGCGAAACGGGTGGGGCGGTTGACCGGGGCCGGTCTTTACGCCGAAAGCCAAAAGTTTGGCGAGTACCTTGATGTCCAGGAGTCCCGCGTTTTCGGCTGCGACAGCGTCCAGATGACGGTCCACGGTGGTCAGCGTTTTTGGGCTTGGGGAGACACGACGCTGGGAAGGTACCCCCTGGGCAGGTTTCACATGACCGGTGCGGTCTCGGCGGGAATACCTTGGGGCGGTTACCAACCGCCGATTAAACCGCGCTACGATATCTTCCGCGACGACGAAGGGTTGCCTCGCAACATCGGCGAATTACCCGGCGACGGCCCGACCTGGATCAGCGGGTTAGCAAGTCTACCCGATAGGAGTGGCCACCCAAAAATGGTCGGTGCCTATGTCAAAGTCCACCCCCCGTTGGAGGCTTATGAAGCGGGACTATGCGTTTGGGACGACCGTGAAGCGCGGTTCAAGCGGCACCGTGTCCTGTGGCGTCAAGGCACGGATTCAGGGGCGATGCCGCCGCTGCCGAATGGCCATGGAGTGACGATCACTGATGAGTCAGGACGCAAAGTTGTCTACTTCGGCGACCCGTTTCCCCATATTCGGATGGAAGCCGCTGTTGAGTCCTGGGAAAATCCAAAGTCTTGGGAGACGCTGAGTCCTCAGAAGACCGTAAGAGGTATCAACGGGCGAGATGTCGAAGTGCACAGAGGTTCGATCGCCTGGAACCCATATCGGCAGAGGTGGATCGCTGTTTTCACCGAGTTGGGCGGGGAGGAAAGTTTCTTAGGTAGCGTCTGGTATGCCGAGTCTCAACGGATTACCGGTCCTTGGGGAGCGGCTACCAAAGTCGCAGTCCACACCGGCTATAGTTTTTATAACCCTCACCTGCATACCGATCTCAGCGGTGTTGGTCCGTCGGTCATTTTTTTCGAAGGTACTTACGCGTCGACCTTTTCGGGGAACCAACAGCCGACGCCCCGTTGCGACTACAACCAGGTTTTGTACCGAATGGATCTTGATGAGTTAGGCATCGCGACTGACTAACCGAGTGGGTTTCGGTTGCGTCTTTAAAGAGTTTTATCGGTTCGCGTCCTGATCGATTTGGCCGAGCGAGCGTTGTGCCCTTTCGACGTAAAGGTTCGTGTCGTTCGAGAAAGTGATGTCCCGTTCTTCCCTTTCGAAACGAAACCGTTGTTCCGGCGAAGGGCGGATTTTCCGAATGGAATAGATCTCGAGAAGGCTGATCAGCCTTCCGGCAGGTCGATCAGGGGCTTGGCGAGTCGGTGTTGGCGTCCCTGTTAAGGCAGTTTCCGATCGGTTGGGGGTGGACGGTTCCGGGGAGGGCAGGCTACCGGAATCTGACGCCTTGCTAGCCGAGACCTCTTCCAAGGTCGGTTGGCCATCCGGTTCGGGTGTTTTCGGTACACCCCAGAACTCGATCCGAATCGGAAGGCCAACCCCGAAACCGTTGGCATCACCTGACGCCGCAATCGCTACCCGTACTTCCTGGGCACACAGGGCGGGTAAACCGCTGCTCGTGGTGTCGATTTCTTTCTTGGCCGAATCGCGCAGTTGGCCTCTTAAGATCCAAACCGGCATTTGATCGACTTTGCCCCGTGTGATTCGCAAATCGAAGTCATTTGCGATCTGGTCAATCAGTTCGATCAGCCCACCGATGCGGAGCCAAGTCGGTACCGTTATCTGTTCATCGGACTTTACTGGAAAAGCGTTGACGCGAGCGGAGAGTGCCTCTCTCGCTTGGGTCAATTGGTGGTGAACTTCTTTGACCCTGCCGATGTCAATTCGGCGTAATGTCACGTCGTTACCGACCTGACAGCGGAACCAAGCGAGTTTTCCATCCGAAATCTGCCGGAGCTCATGCCGGGAGTCGCCATCGTGAATGGTCATTTCCAGGCTTAGCCGTCCGCTCCCTTCGCCGCTTTGTTCATACCTACCGATGCCCACCACTTCGCGACCGCCTACCCAAATCCTTTGGCGTAACTTGGCGTCAAATGCATCGGCTAATGCCAATCGCTCGATCGTGCGTTGGACGAGGATCTTTGCGGCGTCTTGATTCGGTTGATTCGTCGCAGATTCTGGTGGGTTATCTTGACAAAAGCCAGTCTTGGTAAAGAGGCAAGTCAGTGCTAGCAAAACGATCGGTCTGACCAGATCGAACCTGTGGCGATCAACATCAATGTAGCGAATTGGCTTCATGGATCGGTTGTGCCGGTTTTGTCAAAGAATCTGATTGTGTCGAGCCGATGCTAAAACCCGGGAGCGTATGTGCCGGGCCCATCCGGTGATCCCTTTCACAGCCGCGCATGTTAGGCACGCCGGCAGGGATGAGTCCAGGCAAATATGAACCCGAAAGACTGGGGATCGTTCGAACCGAACGCAAACCGGCCTCAAACATTTAAGAAGACACGATTACGGCGACGGCCGAGCATCACCAAGGATGGCCACCGAGGCCGGGGGAAATCAATGAGACGCCCTGTCACTCAATTGCCGCTGCTCGTTGCTGCGGCTACCCTTGCAACCGGCTGCGTGCCGGTGCGACATAATCTCCCGCCGGAGCAGCGGTTGATGGAGCCTGGTCCTGGGGTCGGAGGCCCCGGTCCCGGGGTGCTCGGCCCGATTCCTGTCCGTCCCGGAATGGGTTACGGACCCGCAGGAGGCGTGATGCCTGGTGGTTATCCGCTGGGGATGGTTCCTGACAGTTCGCAAGAAACATCCGAAAAAAGTTTGGTCGCTGACTCGTCAGTCTCTGCTGGGGCTACCGAGGAAGCGGGGAAAGGTGAAGTCGCCCAGGTCGGATTTGAAGTTCCTGTTGAGGGGGCGGCCTGTCCACCCGGTGGGGCGTGTGCGAATGGCGGTGCCTGTCCCCCCGGCGCCGGTTGCGGTGCGGGTGGTTTATTGGGGTTGGGCGGGATTGCTGGTCTCCATGCCCTTGAGGCGGGAGTCGGGAACATGGTCACCGTTCCCCCTGGAGGTGGCGTCCTCGGAGGGGCTGGCGGCGGTGGTGGGATGATCGCGCCGGGCATGATGCCTACGGTTCAAGTGACTTTCGGCATGCCGGAGTCGATGCAGGTTCGCTACGACTCTACGGGGAATGGTGGTTTTGACAGTGAACCGCTGATCGTTCCTGCCCGACAGAACTTTCCCCAAGGTGGGCTCTACCGGGTCAAGATAACGAATGTCAGGGGGCGGGAAGGTGTTGAACTCTATCCGACGATAGAGCTTGCTCATGCCAGCCCGCGGACCGGAGCGTATCTTGCGCACAACTCGATCCCGATCCAGTTCACGCAGGAAGACTTCGACCAAGTGCTTTCAGGGAATTTCGTAACCAAGGTGATCTATCTTCCCGATCCGGACTATCAAGGCCCGGCCTTGGCAGGGATCGACACGATTGTCAGTACTCGGCTAGATCCAGGTATCGATCCGATCATCGAAGCGGACCGCCGTGGATCGATCCTTGCGATCATTAGGCTTGGGGACAAGGATGTTGAAATGGCCGGGTGCAATCAGACGGGAGCGGCCTTCGCGGGGATGGCTGCTAATTCGGGAGCATTCGTCGGTATGCCGATCCCTTACGCCCCCGCAATGTCGGAAGGATGCGGTCCTGCTATGGGAGCACCTGGCATCGCGGCCAGCGGGTTACCAGGTGGGAGTTACGGCCCAGGCCCAGGGAATGGGAATGGCAATCCGAACTTACCAGGCCTTCCAGGTATGATTTCCGGTGTGACCGCCCCTCAATGGGGCATGCCGATCAGCGGTACGCCGATCGGTCTTGCCGGACCTCCCCACATCCCGTTGGGTGTTCCTGCCGGATTGAAGAAGCATGTGATCAAGAACCATACGCCGATGCACATCCCGCAACCGGTCCATGATCTGAAGATGCATGTGCGGCAGGCTCCGGGTTTGAGCTACCCCAACCCTGTGAGTCGGGTTTACATGACGGAGCAGAATGTCCACCCAGGCATCCCTCATACCCGGCCGTATCAGGACCACGCCAGCCAGCGGGTTTACTAGACGATCGTATCGTCGGCGTCCTTGGGAGATCACCAGAGGATCTCCCAAGGGCGATTTGGCGGAGCGATTCAACGAGGACCGATCTACCTTCGAGCGATCCCGGATGACCATAGCCGCGGTCGCTCGATTCGGTTTTCAAGGACCTGCCTGAACAACCTAGGACGACCGATGGTGACTAGAAATCGATCGAATCAGTGGGCCCGATCCGGCTGTGTGTCGCTCGTCTTGGCTATCGTTCCATGGGGCCTAGGTACGATGGCCCAGGGCCCTTCCGATCTGCCCGCGCCGCTTGGTAAGGTCTCCAACAGGCACCGCTTGGTGTCCGCCGATGATCCGCCCGGTGCGATTGGGGCGATCAAGATGAGACAACTCGGTATCGCCGGTTACTTCCAGCCCGTGGAGTTTCGGGGTCCCGGGGGCACCGCCTTCTCGCTAGCGATCGATGGCGTTTTCCAAGCCCCGTCGGAGGCGGGGTGTCCACTGAAGGTTGGCCTTCATGTTGGAGGGGTCTACCGGTTCAAAGTCACCTCGATTCCGGGTTTTGAGGGAGAGGAGTTGTTTCCCACTCTGGAACTGATCGATAGGACTTATCCCCCCCACCACTTAGCGGCATGTTATCCGATTCCGATCGAGTTGGAACTTGATGATCTTCGTGCTGCCCTGTCGGGAAATTTGGTTACTCGGGTGATTTATTTGGAGGATCGGGTCTCCGCTCTTCCGATCGACAAGCCTGCGGGAGTTCCGCTCACGCTTGATGTCCCTGCGCACCAGGACCCGCTTGAGGTTGCAGATACGATGGGACGACCGGTGGCGATCCTCAGGATCGGCTCGGTTTTGCCACCGCAGCACCAAGGGCTGCTCCACGACTTTTTCTTTGGCTTTCCACCATGGGTCTGTCTCCCCTCTTCGCCGATTGAGCCCCACACAACCGAAGGCTTGGGGGACAGGGGGGCACTTGACCCCGGCATCGTGCCAGTTGGTCCGGGCCAGCCGATTCCTGACGACAAGAACGTTCCGCAAACCGTCGATCCGGAACAGGGCATTCTGCCGATAACGGAACGCTGATTCTGAGACTCAACCCCATGATAGCAACCGAATCCTATAAGGCGATCGTTATGTTCCGGGCTGTGGCTTCGCAAGCGGCCGATCATTTCGACCGAACGCTCTCGCTGGTGTTGCTCTTGTCCATCAGCGGCTTGGCCGGATGTCGAGGCGATGCCGTACGACCGATCAAGCTAAAGGATTACGTCTACGGCGGAAGTGGCCGGACAGTTGTTGGCGTCATAGGAGAGAGTGGACGTGATCCCATGGCAACTGTTGTTGCTAATCCACCGACGCGAGCGTCCGCCATTCCGTCCGGTTCGGGCGACAGTTCGACACTGGGTCAGCCTGATGTTCCAATCGACGGTGCGATTGCCCAAGCCATCACGTCACCCGCAACTCGAATGAGGCAGGCGGTTCAAGTCGCCTACCAAGAGCCCTGTGCGATAAGCAGCCCCGTGGATCAACTGGTCGGCGATTTGGCCCCGTGTCATCCAGACGAGTCAGGTTCGGCCCCATGCCCTACCGGCAATTGCCGCCCCGGTCTGGGTGCCTGCATGGAATGCCTGAGGAGGTTTGCGAGCCGTTCCCATTTGGACCGCTGTGACACCAATTGCGTTCCAAACCAGTGTCCGCCGCAAATGCAGCTTCAGGTCGTTAATCCGCAGGGGATCGATCCGAATGAATTCCTTTGCAACGGTTCAGACAACGCGCCCGGGGCGCGGGTCGTGATCGGCGATCAGATCACAGGCGTTGGTCCAGAAGACACCGTTGTGAGCTATCACAGCGAATGCTGCGGTAACCAGCTGGCGACGAGCAATCGGGTTTGCATCTATGCCCCGAGATTTGCCTCGGTACGGCGGGTTACCGGTGCGGAATTGGGTGAGTTGGCGATCGGACCCAAGAGGGTCCTTCGTCAGGACGCGGCGGTCGGGGTTGGTCGCGAGCTTCCGGGACTGGCCGTCACCGGGCGAGATCGACTTTACCGCCAGGACTGGCTCCGAGGCCCAGACGCGGTTTTGGCGCGGGACCGTGGTGTCCCTGTTGAGAACGTTTTGCAGCCCCTGTTAGCGGAGGAGATTATACAACTGCTTGCGAATCTGTCGGTGGTTCGGAGCGAAGTCTTGGTCGGTGTTGATATTCCCGCCCTACAGCGCCTCGCCCAAGCGGCCGTCGTTTGGTCGGTGGATCAAGAGGTGGCCGTAGTCGTTAACGGTCAAGCCCCCGAGACGATCACCCGTGACAGGGCTGTTCGGGAGTTGGTCGTTTACGAGTGCCAGGGAGGGCGTTTGCGCATCTGTAAGTGCGCTGATGTCTGTGACGGCGAGCCAGGCGATACAGTGACATTTTTCCTGCGAGTCGATAACGTAGGTGACGAACCGCTGCGAGATATCGTGCTCACCGACAGGTTGACGAACCGGCTGGGTTACGTCGAAGGCAGTCAGAAATGTTCTGTACCTGCCGGATTTGAAATTGAAGAGAATGGTAGCGATTCGTTAAGGCTGACCTGGAAGCTCAGTGATGAACTCAAGCCTTGTGAAGGGGCTACAATCGAGTTCAAGTGCAAGGTTAGGTAGTGGTTCTGACCCCTCCGGTCGGCACCAGACCGATCCGATGTTAGAATTCGGTGACAACGTGGCGGTGTAACCGCTGTTCATCGCGGATTTCTTTTAAGATCGGTGAGAGTTCGCGGCCCGATTCATCCCATCTTGGTCTTTAGCCGTGGCGAGATGCTTGGTAACCGGCGGTGCCGGATTTATTGGTTCCCATTTAAGCGAGCGGTTGATCTCTCATGGTCATCACGTCGTGGTCGTCGACGACTTGTCGACGGGAAGGAGCCGAAATCTGGAGTCGATCGCCAAGCATCCGCGTTTGGAATATGTGCAGGAATCGATTGACAGTTCTGCTCTCGTCGCCGAGCTTGTCGACCGCAGCGATGCCGTTTACCACCTCGCGGCGGCGGTCGGCGTAGCCCTGATCGCCAAACAGCCAATCCAAACCATCGAGCGCAACATCTTTCCCACAAAACTGATCTTGGAGCGGTTGGGGCGAAGGGCTGCGGCGGGTGAGCGGATACCTTGTTTCATCGCGAGCACCAGTGAAGTTTATGGCAAAAACCCGAAAGCGACTTGGTGCGAAGAGGATGATTTGGTTTTTGGTGCTACGACAAAGCCTCGATGGAGTTACGGCGTTTCGAAAGCGATCGACGAGTTTTTGGCACTCGCTTTTTACCACGAACTCGGCGTGCCAGTGGTGATCGGCAGATTTTTCAATGTTGTCGGGCCTCGCCAGACGGGTGCCTACGGGATGGTGTTGCCACGCTTCGTTGAAGCGGCCCTCGCAGGGCGGCCGCTCGTCGTTCACGACGACGGTCGCCAAGAACGGTGTTTTGCGCATGTGTCCGACGTGGTTTCTGCCGTGGTCCGGTTGATGGAAGATCCACAAGCGGCGGGCCGGGTCTACAACATCGGCAGCGATCAACCCGTGTCGATTCTGGAGCTTGCTCACCGCGTCATTCGGCGGGTTAATCCGTCGGCGAAGATCGAGTTTCAAAGCTATTCCGCGGCTTATGACGACTCATTTGAAGACATTCGCAGACGCGTCCCGGACTTGGGCAGAATCACCTCCACGATCGGGTTCCGACCTTCATTCGGTTTGGACGAAATCATCGATTCGGTCGCCGAGTTTCTTCGCCGGCAATGATCGGCGGGATTTTGTTCATCGGCGGTACTGCGAGTGCCGAAGATAACGGTATCGCGGGTTCGGCGGATTGTAGGAGCCTCTGGCTTCTTGTCGCCCGATTCGCCCGTATTCCGAGCCAATGGTCGCAAGTTTCCTGGGGGATTCGCGATGATAAAAAGATTGATTCCGGCGGCTTTAGCCGTCGGCATGGTGCTGGCGGTTGCCGGCACTGCGTCGGCAGAGCAACATGCTTATGGCCGTTCTTGGGGCGGGGGTAACGGTTCGATCGACTGGAATCGGTTTTACCACTATCCCTACGTCTATTACCCGCAGAACTTTTACAGTCCGGAGTATTACAGGAGCGCGGATAGCCTGTATTATCGGTATCCTCAGGAAATGCAGATTCCCGTTTACAATAAGCGATGGTACAACGAATACCCGTCGCACCGAAGGTACCATAGCGGGCATCACTTCATTCTTGACACCTTTTAGTTGCTGCGGTCCACCTGAGACGTCGACCGTGCTGACCGACCATGCCTAGCAAGCGTCGTCTCATCTCCGCCCGTCCGAGTGACCACCGGAGACTTGGACGGGCGTTGTCGAATTCGATGGACGCCTTGCCGGACCCCGTTTGGGTTTTAGACGCGCAGCGGCGAATAATCTATTTTAACAGTGCGACCGCAAGGTGGTTGGGCGTTTCGAGCGAGGAGCATCTGCTCTCTGGGTTGAGGTGCGTGGCTAAGGCTGACGTTTCTAATCGGCAAGACGAGTTGGGAATGCTCCTGAGCTGCCCTAGCAATCTGTCTCCCGGTGGGGAAGCCAACTTAGGCGTTCAGGGCCCCGGCGTCGAATGTTTGGCAATCAGATTTGTCAGATTAGGAATTGGTGATTCGGAGCTGATCTTCGCGTCGGGAGGGGGATCGCTCTCAGGTCCCGTGACGCTCGAGGAGATCGGTGCGTTACACCTTAGGGACAGCCTCAACCGTTGGCGTCGAATAGCTTCTCAAACGGGAGGCGTGGTTTGCGCCGGAGTATCTGCGGCGGCCGCGCGGTTGAGAGGTCAAGTTCGCATCGCCAGCGAGACGCGTCAGCACATCGTCATCCTCGGGCAAAAGGGTAGTGGGAGCGAATGGGTCGCCAGGAGCATTCACGAACGTTCGAAGGGTGCGGAAGATCCTGAAGAACCCTGTTTAGTTATCGACACCCCCTTGATGGATGCGGAACTGTTGGAGGTCACCTTGTCTCCTGCGTTGGCGCATTTAGGTGTTCCGGGTAATCGCGCGGTGACCTGTGTCCTCAAGGGTGTGGATGAGGCTCCCGCGGAAATTCAGGAGCGGGTAATCGACTTCGCCAAGCGATCCCCAGGTTCGGTTCGTCTCATAGGGCTTTGTCACCTTCCGATTTTGGACGGACTTCGAGCTGGTACGATTACGCCATCAATGTCGTCGGCACTTAGTATTTTCGAAGTCCGTATCGAGCCACTGGCCACTCGGCCGGAAGATATTCCATTGATCGCGTCGGCGTTGCTCGATCAGCGTCGTGAATCCGAGCGAATCGCGGCCGAGAGGATCGGCCGTGAGGCGATGGACCTATTGGTCCTTTTTCCCTGGCCGGAGAACTTTGAGGAGTTGGACGCGGCCCTGCGGCACGCCTCTCAGGTTTGCCGTGGGCCCGTGATCGCTCCTGAGCATTTGCCTTTGGCGATTCGCACGTACCGACCACGAGTTGCTCGGAGTCGGCCGATTGTCAGCGAGAGGCTAGATGTGGCGATGGCTAATTATGAACTCGGTCTGATTCAAGAGGCGATGGAGCTTTGTTCTGGTAATCGCAGCGAGGCAGCCCGCCGACTCGGGATAAGCCGAACGAGGTTGATCCGCAGGCTTGAAGGGATCGGCCGAGACTCCCGGGGGAGAAGGGGTCATGAGCCGACATAAAGCTTCCGGCCGGGAGAACCAAGACTGGCACGTGATCGAGTCGGGGGAGCGATGGTATCACGCGATCAAGGTCTTTTCCTCTTCTGCGTCGGATGTTGTCACAGTCAAACGCTGGGCATGTGGCCAGCATGCCGAATTGCTGCGTGCCCTGGATCGGCCCGAACGTTCTATCCGAGTTGTCCTTTGGGAAGTGCCGATCTGTGCCCATCGGCTAGCCACAACCCTCGATTCGATCATGGACCTGAGCCGCTTCGGGAGTTGTCTTATCCAACTCGCGGTTCCGGAGATAGCCCGGTGGGATGCCAGGATCTGGTACAAAGTTTCCCTGGCGGTCCAGGAGGCCGGTGTTTCGATGCTGTTGTCTGACCTTTGGTCGCCACGATTCATCATGGGCCGTCTTTCCCAGGCGGGGTGGACGGGCGCTGATAATTCACGTGGATCCAGCGACCTATGAACCAACTAAAAGGTATTCCTCGAGATGAACGACGTTACGGTGGAGAGCATAAGTCAGGCGATCGCCGACATTCCTGACCCGGAGACCGGACGCGGCCTCGGGGCGATGGGGCAAATCCTTGATATCGCCCTCGGCGACAAGGATGCCCGTGTTACGATCGGATTAACCACACACAGCATGCCGCTGTGTGAGGAGTTTTCCGAATTGCTGCGAGACCGGATCGTCGCTTCTCATCCCGGTTTGTCGGTCCGTGTCGATGTTGCCCATCATCCCCGCCCACCGGCCCGGCTTGGCCAGGCCGGATTGAGAATTAAAAGCGTCATTTTGGTAGGCAGCGGAAAGGGGGGCGTTGGCAAGAGTACGGTCGCTGCCGGGATTGCGCTCAGCTTGCGTAGGTTGGGTTCGGTTGTCGGCTTGATGGATGCTGATGTCTACGGGCCGAGTATCCCTCAGTTGCTCGGACTAAGTGGCCGTCCGGCGATCAATGCCCAAAAGAAGATCGAGCCCATTCGGTTGGGGGATGATTTCCCCGTGATGTCGATGGGCTTCCTGATCGAGAAAGATCAGGCGGTGATTTGGCGTGGTCCAATGCTGCACGGATCGATTACCCAGTTCCTAGGCGATACCCAATGGGGTGAATTGGATTACCTGATTGTCGATATGCCTCCAGGTACCGGCGACGTCGCCCTGACCTTATCGCAGGCGATTCCGATTTCCGGGGCGGTAGTTGTGTGCACCCCCCAGGAGGTCGCTTTGCTGGATGCGATTAAGGCCGTCAGCATGTTCAGAAAAGTTGACATACCGATTCTTGGAATGGTCGAGAACATGAGCGGATTCGCCTGTCCGGATTGCGGTAAAGTTTTCGATATCTTCGGCAGGGGTGGTACGCGGGAGAAGGCGCAAGAGTTAGGGGAGCCCTTCTTAGGGACGCTGCCGATCGATATCACCCTTCGGGTAGCTGGTGATGAAGGACGATTGGCTGACGTGATCGGGCAAGATGAACGAGCACGAGCCCCGTTCGACGCGATCGCGCGAGCGTTGGTTAGGGGTTTGGCGAGCCGCAAGCAAGCCGAACCGAGTCGCCCGAAATTGCCGACGCTTTGACCAACCGACACCGATTCGGTTCGAAGATCGGGCGGTGAGAGGAAGTAAGCGTCAAGGTGTCGCCAAAAAGAAAGCCACGTCAGATCGACTGACGCGGCTTTCGTTTTCTTCCGACGCTCAGACAAAGCCGCTAGGGCCGTGCCTGGCTTTCCTCGGTAGAGGACATCGGCGGTGTAGACCTGATCAAGGGGTCTTGACCGAGGCCTTCTTGACCGAAGCCTTCTTAGCAGCCTTCTTGGCGGCCTTCTTCGGAGCGGCCTTCTTTGGGGCAGCCTTCTTCACTGCCTTCTTGGCGGCCTTCTTCACTGCCTTCTTTGCCGCTTTCTTCGGTGCCGCCTTCTTGGTAGCGGCTTTCTTCACTGCTGCTTTCTTGGCCACGTTATTCCTCCGCGAAAAGGAAGTCGGATGGCGGGTTCAAGTGATTCATGATCTTGCGATCAGGAATCACCGGCCACGAACCACCACCCTAAAAAATGAACCGAATCGTATCGCCGAGCACATCCACGTGATCGGAACATCGATCGATTCGGTCCGTAAACTGCCGATAACTTTACGCGATAGCAATAATTAAGCAACATGATTTCCACCAAAAAATGACCCCTGGAAAGAATTTTTTTTCCTATTTCGGGTATCGTTCGGCGCTCGATCGTCACTTCCAACGACCCATCTGCGTGGCTTGGTAGTTATCGATGGCCATCCAGATGAAGAAGATGCCTAGAAAAGTCTGTCCGGTGTTGAAGGCGTAGAGAGCGATGATTGCTGCG
>JBEIRZ010000440.1:0-3637 GCA_040375695.1 Planctomycetaceae bacterium | reverse complement strand
TTCAGCAGGTCGTAATCGTTCTTCGGACCCCCCTTCTTGCCCGAGGCATCATCCTTCCTTTCCCCCAATTGCCGAGACTGGATCACCAACGTGTCTTCGAGGCTGCTGCTACCGACGTCGCTCGACGATTTCGATGGCGTCCCCGACTTCGCTTGAGGGGCCGATCGTGACACAGACGCGGAACTCGGCGCGACACGTGTCACGTCCGCCGACCCGGTCACCGACGAAACGCTGTCGACCGTCGCGCCGATACCACCACCCGCCGCTACCTCGCCGATCCCCGAGACGCTGTCGACCGTGGCCCCCATCGCATCCGCGGCGATCGTGACACTGTCGACGGTCGCCCCTAAGCCGCCGTCCAACCCGCCGACGCTGCCGACACTGTCCACGGTCGCGCCAATGCCCGCCGCATCCAGCGACACGCTGTCGACCGTCGCGCCGAACCCGTCACCGGCGTTATTACCCGCGTCGAAATTCAACGCGCCCACACCATCCACCGTCCCCTTCGCCGCATCCGCGACGGTCGCCCCGCCCAGCTGCAGGGGGGCAACGAGCGTCCCATAGTCATCTTTCGCAGGGGCAAAATCGCTGAGTTCCACCGTCCCATCGATGACCGTCTGAGAACCACGCTGGCCGGAAACCGGGAGCGGTGGCGGGGTGAATCGCGGATCCCCCGGGGCAATCTCGGCTAACGTCTTGTCGCCCAAAGCCACCGTACCGCCAATATTTTCTGGCTCGACGATCGGATCGCTCTGAACGGCTGCCGGGGCGTCGTAATCGGGGATGGGGAAAATCGTCTCTTGCGATCCATACTCCGTGACCGTCCCGTGATCGCTCTCAACACGCGAATCGGCATCCCCTTCGGCCCCGATCTGATCGTCTGGATACGCCGGCCGGTTGACTCCGGCCAGGAATCCGGTCGTGACCAGGGTCTGAAGCAGCTCCGGTGACGCGGTCGCTGCTAATTCGTCCCATTCTTCCTTGGACGGGGCCCACTTGTCCGCCTGAACCGTCATCCCAACGGCGTCGTGACCATTCCCCTGCCCCGCAACCGCCGCCGCTTCCTGGGTGACGAGTTGACGTACCCTGCGGCCACACTTGGGGCAGACCCCGACCGACGACTGGGGATCAACCCATTCGTGTCGGCAGTGTTCGCAGCTCAATTTCGACGTCATCAATCTCACGCCCCATCGCGGGCGTTCCACTTACGCAACTGCCTAGCGACGCTCGACCAAGCCCCCTGAGTGTAGTCGGCCGAACCGCGAAAAGCGCTGGCCGAGCCAACTTCTTTACCGGGAAAACCTTGCGGATCCCGCATCGCACCAGAGTCAACTCCCGGATCACCCGCCCCATTTTCCCCGGCCGGTGGGGCTTCTCCCCCCTTGCCGGTCGCACCTTCGAGCGGGTTGGACCCGATCCCAGGCTCCCGCACAGGGTCGCCGATCGCCTCCCCTGCCTTCCTGAATTCCAACACCCGCTGCGGCGGCAGCCCCGGGTCCTGGTAATCGATCCTGTACAGGCCATTGGGCATCGCCGAATTCTTCAGCCGCTCCAACAGCGCTGCCAAGTCTCTCAATTCGTCGACCGCGATCTCGACCCGCTCGCTCTCCGTCCCGTCGACCGACAAACGGACCAAATAAAGATGCGGGACGCTCGTTTGGTCAGTTTCACCCGCCAATGAAGCCTGGTTGTAAATGACGATCTGCTGCTGAGGGGGCGGGGTCACCTGAAGCACCGCAACCGGCTTGACCTCGGTCACCACGACCGGCGGCTCGATCACGATCACCACCGTCGACGGCCGCAACAACTCCTTGCTGACGAGCGTCGTGATCTCGATCTCGGACGATCGATTCAGCAGCTCGCCGCTCGCATCCGTCAAACTGATCTGGGCATCGTTGAAAACTTGGAATTTGGCCGTCACCTCGGGATTCGCGAGCGAGTTGAGATGCCGCAACGGATAGGTGCGTTCGACAATGACTCGGATCGGTCCGCTGGGGGGATTCGCCCCCCAATCGGGTCGCACCAGTTCCAACGTGCTCCGATTCGACTCGTCGATCTTCCAGACCAAACTGTCCCCCGCCTGCAACGTCGGTACCTTAGCCCCACCCGTTTGCGTCACGAGGCTGCTGAGCGGCGTATTGAGCTCACTCACCAACCCGTCGTTCCAAATCACCCGGAACCGGAAATTACTCCCGAACTCGCGGAAATCGCCCTCCGTCTCCAACCCGCCGATCGTCCCGATCACCTCCTGCGTCGGATCGCCGCTGACCAACACGTCGTCGGGATCAACCTGCCCTAACCTCAATTTCGCGGGGATGTTGTTGACCGCGCCGATCGACGTTTGGATCGCCGCCGCGTCCCCCTGCTGCACCGAAATCCGCCCGCCAGAGGAGACAGAAATCTGCGGCCCCCCGCCCGTTCGGGCCCCCTTCGCAAAGACCTGCTCTAACAAAAGGTCATCCGCTTCACGGATCCTGATATTCCCTTGCGCCGTCACGGCCCGCAAAGCGGCGATCTGGGTCTGCAAATCGATCCCCGTCCCCGCATTCACCACCGCCGTCGAGCTGACCAAATTCGGCGCCGGGCTCCTGCCGACGACCGATCCCCCAAGGGCATCGATGGTGATCGTCCCTCCCGCACCGGTCTCGATCTTGGATACCGTCACGCCCCCCCGCGCCGCGATCACCGTCACGGCATCCGCACCGCCATTGCCGGTCTTCATCGTGACGCCGGGGGCCTGCACCACCGCCCCCGCAACCCCCGCGAGGTTGTCCGTTTCGACGAGGATCGTTCCCGTACCGACGTCGATATCGCCTTGCAAGTGCACCGTCCCTTTCGCGACCAACTCCACATCGCCAGACACGGTCGATAGGTCATCAAAAACGAAGTCCTTCCCCGTGACCGAGATGCCGTCCGTCCCGCGCACCGGCGACTGGAACGTCACGTCCCCCCCCGCAGTCACGACCAACTGATCCGACGTGACACCACCGCGCAGCGTCACCCCCTGGGTCGCTTCGATCCCTACCGAGCCCCCACTGATCGTCTTGCCGACCACCACCGCGCCGCCCGATCCGATGTCGAGCGATGTCGTCGCGATCACGTCGCCGTCGATCGTCACGTTCCCGCCGGCGACCAAACCGAAAGTCGACGAGTTGACCGCGCCGACCAAATGAACGGGCCCCCCCGCATCGATCGATCCGGTCGTCGTCGTGATCGGCCCGGTAACCGAAACGCTTCCGCCCGCATCGATCGTTACATCCGCACCCGTAAGCGATGATCGCAGCACCACATTCGCCGCCGAATCGATCGCGACCGAAGTCGCCCCGCTTACGGAACCGACCAAGGTCACCGTACCGCCGGCATTCACCGCAAGGGTCGAACCCGTGATCGAACCGCCGACATCCACGCTCTGCGCCGCGTCAATCGTCACTGCCGTCGACATCACCGACCCCGCGACATTCACTTTGCCAACGGCATCGATATCCACCAGCGGACTCGTCAAACTCGATCCCAACATGACATCGGCACCCGAATCGATCTTCGCCGACGTCGTCGCATCGACGGTATTGCTCAGCGTTACCGTCCCGATCGCAACAATATCAAGCGTCGCTGCGTCAATCTTGCCGACGACATTCAC
>JBEIRZ010000088.1:0-15195 GCA_040375695.1 Planctomycetaceae bacterium | reverse complement strand
GTCGCCCACAGTTATTACCCGTCGCACCTGTGGCGGAACGCCGATCAGATCGAAATCAACCAGCGGCCGATCCCGGGTCATCGGAAGCAACCCGAAGGGGATGTCGCGATGGAAACCTATCTGGGTGAAACGTATGCCCCGGATTTGATGATCCGTGAAGCGGAAGCGTTCCTCGATCGGCACCATGAGGGGCCGTTCTTTCTCTATTTGCCGTTCATCGAGCCGCACGTCGCGATGCACCCGCCACGGGATCGTGTCGAGCGGTTCCCGAAGGAGTGGGACGCGAAGTCGTATCGTGGGGGTAACGGCTATTGGCCCCACCCTCGCCCGAGGGCCGCTTATGCCGCGATGATCGCGGAGCTCGACGGTTACGTCGGGCGGGTGATGGAAAAATTGAAAGGTTATGGGATCGAGGAAGAGACGTTGGTCATCTTCAGCAGCGACAACGGCGCGACGCACCCGGGGAACGGCGAGCCCGACTTTCACATCGGCGGCGCCGATCCGGTCTTTTTCAACAGCACCGCGGGTTTGCGGGGATACAAAGGGAGCGTTTACGAGGGTGGGATACGCGTCCCGATGATCGCGCGGCTCCCGGGGGTGATCCCGGCGGGGGTGACGAGCGATTACCCGAGCTATTTCGCCGACTGGTTCCCGACGTTGTGCGACGCGATCGGCGCGAAGCGTCCGGGGGGGCTCGACGGGGTGTCGTTATGGGACGTGTTGGCGAAACGAGGGCCGGCCCCCAAAGGTTCGGTCCCGGGCCGCAACGCGATGGTTTGGGTCTTTCCGGAGTACGGCGGTCAGGTCGCCGTCCGGATCGGGAACTTGAAAGGGGTCAGGCAGGGATTGAAGACGGGTCGGCCGGGCGGGTGGGAAGTTTACGACTTGGCCGCCGACCCCGGGGAATCGAAGGACGTGGCGGCAACGTCGGAAGCGTTCCTGAAGGAAGTCGAGGCGGTGCTGGATCTCGAGGTCGACGAGAACGAAGTCTTTCCGCTGGCGGTCGATGCGCCGGTCCCTTCGGCGCGATGAGTGACGTTTGATTTAAGGTCTGATGTCGATGCGGTTTTCGCAAGCATCTTCGATTGAAAGCCGGGGTTTTTTCGGCCTGCGATGGACGCCTTCTAATCGCGTGCTTGCGGCGGATCGTTCGGACGCGATTATCATTCATCGCACATTCATCAACAGGGCAAGCCGGTGAATGCCCGACGGATCATGGGACTTCCGCACGTCATCCGTGGCTGAGCGTAGCACTCGCGGCCATTCACGGGAGCTACCAGAGCCTCGACGACGCGTGCAATCATCAAGTCATAGGTTCGATTAGGCGTGCTGAGCGAGAACTGCGACGCGGTCGCACGTGGCAATTATTCTTTGCAATTTCACCAGCCCTTCACCGCTCCTTCCACAAACCCGCATCATGAGTCGATAGCATTTGGCCGTGATTCAGACGGCTTTGGGTGCCTGTTGCGACGAGGTCATGATGCTTTCGGTTTTCGACCACCGCGCGTTGTTATTTTCACGATGCTTTTGGCTGGTTTGTATCCTTTCGAGTGAATCACTCGTGGCCGCCGAGGTAGTGGGTAGCGGAGTTGCTCGTGAGCTTACGATCGCATTCCGGCAAGGGGTTGATGGGTACCGCGGTACGGTCGACACGGAGATGTGGGCGTTAGCGGCGAATACGATCTTAGAGGCCAACGGGAACGCGAGTTCGGATGCGAACAATGACGGCGGAGAGAGTCAAGTTTTGATGCGATTCGACGGGATAATAGGCGCTGATCGCGGCCAGATCCCTAAGTTTTCGCGTATCGTTTCCGCTCGGCTGGAGGTGAGCGCTTTCGATCAGGGGACGACGGTCAACATCCATCGAATGTTGATCCCGTTTTCGGAATCGGCGACTTGGAACTCGATGATCGCGGGCGTTTCGGCTGACGGTCAGGAAGCGAGTCGACGCAAAGACAGTTTCACCTTCGGGACGATCGCCGCCAATTCATCGACGGCGGTTTTCGACGTTACGGACACGCTGCAGGCATGGGTCAACGGGCGACCGAATTACGGATGGGTATTTATCAATACGGGGGGGAACGGATGGGATTTTTACACGTCCGATTTTCAAGATGTTAAACAGCGTCCGAAGTTAATTGTCGTCTATCAGGTTCCGGCGGTTGATTGATCGAGTGTTGCCATTGGGGGTGTGGGATGGTTGGTATGAAAAGCTGTCGAGGGTTTTCGCAACTGATCGGTCGCAGGGACGCGATTTATGTGGGCTGGTTGGCGGGTGCGGGGTTGTCGCTGGGCGATGCCCTGCGCATCAGTGCCCGGGCCGAGGGGCGGGAATCGAAGGGGAATGGATTCGGCAAGGCGAAGTCGGTCATTCACATTTACCTTCAGGGCGGTTTTGCGCAGACGGACAGTTTTGATCCGAAGCCCGATGCGCCCGCGGAGTACCGTGGGATCCTCGATCCGATCGCGACGACGATACCGGGTGTTCGATTCAGTTCGCACATGGCAGAGACGGCGAAGGTCGCGGATAAGTTAACGATCGTGCGTAGCATGACGCACAGCGAGGTCGATCATACGCGTGGCGAGCACAGTATGTTCACGGGATATCGTCCGAGTCCCGCGTTGGTCTACCCCAGTCTGGGGAGTGTGGTTGCCCACGAGCTCGGGCCGCGTGAAGCATTGCCGCCTTACGTTTGTGTTCCTAACCAGGGTAGCCAGTATTCCGGAAGTGGTTATCTGAGCAATGCGTTTGGTCCATTTTCGCTCGGTGCGGACCCCGCAAGATCAAATTTTAAAGTCCGTGACTTGGCGCTCCCATCAGGTGTTGATGAGGCGCGATTCGAACGTCGGAAGGGTTGGAAGGAGTTGGTCGACGGGCGGTTTGCGAGTGTGCTGGAGGACGACGCGATCGCCACGATGGATTCGTTTTACCAGCGAGCCTACGACCTGCTCGGTTCAACAAAGGCGCGGAACGCTTTCGGCCTGGATGGGGAATCTGCGGCGACGAAAGAACTCTATGGGATGACGCCTTGGGGGCGGGTGCTCCGGCCGTCGGCAGGTGCGAGATTTCTGCTCGCCAGGAGACTTATCGAGGCCGGGGTTCGTTTCGTCACGGTCAACTATGGCGCGTGGGATACGCACGCCTTCCATTACCGTGGGATCGAGGTTCAGTTACCCGATTTTGATAAGGGGTTCGCGGGACTGATCCGAGATTTGGATCAGCGGGGGATGCTCGAAGAGACATTGGTCGTAGTGACCAGCGAGTTCGGACGCACGCCGAAGATCAACGCCGGGGGTGGGAGGGATCACTGGCCGCGTGTGTTCAGCATCGTGATGGCTGGCGGCGGTGTGAAATCCGGTCATGTTTTCGGCGCTTCCGACGCGCTGGCGGCGGAGCCCGCGTCCAGTCCGTTGTCGGTCGAGAGCTATGCAACGACGCTTTATCACCTCGTCGGGATCGATGCGACGAAAGATCTGATGTCACCTGGGGATCGGCCGCAAGCGATCGTGACGAACGGCAGCATCGAAACCGACCTGATCGCCTGACACCCGGACAAGGGCACTCTGATGGTAAATATCTTTAGCTTGGCCCTGTTCGCGGTGATGATCATCGCCCTGGCCGGGGAAGCGAATTCGGCAGGTCCGAGTGTTGAGAGTTGTCGTCCGATCGCGGGCGAGATCGGGACCGAGTTCGAAGTGACAGTGGTAGGATCTGGGCTTCGCGACGTTCGAGAGGTGTTGTTCGACCGGCCCGGTGTCGAATGTGTCGGCATTGCGCCCGCGGGCGACGAAGCTTTGAAATTGATGCTCCGTTCCGACAAGGGTGCGAAAGCCGGCATGGTGGGGTTTCGGGTCAGGTCGGACCGCGGTTTATCCGAATGCCGTTTATTGAAGTTGAACCACTACCCGGTGGTCCCGGCGGGTCAGGCCGCGGCGTCTGGCGAAGGGCAAACGGTCCTACCGAACCGGTCGATTTTGGGTGAATTGACCGGGGAAGAGACGCACCGATATCGGATCGCTTTGCGACGCCAGGATCCGTTGGCGGTAGAAGTCGAGGCGATTCGGTTGGGGGTGGGGTTGTTGGATGCCGTCGTGACGGTTCGAGACCCGCAGGGAGTCGTCGTTGCATCGAGCGACGACACGGGTCTTTTCCGTCAGGATCCGGCGATCCGTTTTCGTTCGGCAACCGATGGGGATTACGTGATCGAGGTAACGGTATCGGGTGCGGAACAGGGCGAGGCGTCGCCATACTTGTTGCACTTGGGCTTTTTTCCCCGGCCGCTGACACGATTCCCGCTAGGTGGAATTTCCGGAGCGACGGTCACGGTGGTTTATGATCGGAACAGTGAATTCGAATTCGAAGAGTCGGTAACGCTTCCTGCCAGCTCCGGGCAGATCGAGATCGCCCCGCAAATGGGGGGAGCGGTTGCCCCGACGGCGATGCCGTTTCGTGTCAGTGATTTTCCCAGCATCATCGAATCGGGTGCAAACGACGACTGGGGATCAGCGGAGACTTCACCGGAAAAGAAAACGATCCCCGTGGCGATTGACGGACGCATCGAATCGGCGGGTGATCGGGATCACTATTGGATCGAGGCCGAACCTTTCGAGCCGGTAACTGTCGAAGTCTACGGCGACCGAATGGGGACGTCCCTCGATGCTCGCGTCTGGATCGTTGACGAAGAGCTTAGGGTGATCGCATCTGCTGATGATGACAATTCATTGGATCCTCGAGTGGTCGTTACTCCGCCGGGTCGCAAGGTTGGGCTGATAGTGGAGGACAAGGGCGGTCGGGGGGGTGAGGCCTTCGGCTATCGGATCGAGATGACGCGTTATCGGCCGGGGCTGGAAGTGTTTCTCCCGAGGCGGGATCGCATGAGCCAAGCCCGTCAGGCGATCGTCATACCGTCGGGAAATCGGGTCCTCGCATTCTTGAGTGTCTCTACCGATGTGGTAGGCGGCGAGCCCGTGATCTCGTTTCCGGATTTGCCCGCTGGCGTGACCGCGACCGTCGGCGGTGTGCCATCGGGGGGCAGGGTGGTGCCGGTCGTTTTCGAGGCTAGCCAAGGGGTGACTCCGGCCGGAGGGCTGATCGACGTTCGGGGGAGTGTCCGCGGATCGAATGGAGAGGCTGGCGGGGGTTTCCGTCAACGTATCGACATGGTTGCAGGGCCTGCAGATACGATTTACCGTGATTGGTCGGTCGATCGGTTGGCGATAGCGACTTGCGACGTGGTCCCCTATTCGATTCGCGTTCGTCCACCAGAGGCGGAATTGGTGATTGATGGGACGATCGACGTGGTCGTCGAGATCGATCGGTCGGAGGGGTTCGATGGCGGGTTGAAATTGTCTGTGCCCTGGTTACCCCCGTGGGTTGACAGCGAAGCGGAAGTGACAGTCCCGCCCGGAGAGACCCTCTCGACAATCCGTCTGCGGGCTTGGGGGCGTGCGACCCCGGTGGAATGGCCGCTGGTGATCGAGGCCGAGCCTCGGATCGGCGGGGCCTCGGTTGCTGCCGATGGGTCGGCGCCGTCCGCGACCGATGCTTTGCTGATCCCGCAAGAGACCGTCGCCTCCAGGCCGGTTTCGCTGCGGCTGGTCGCGTCGCCGGTAAGCGGGGCAATCCTGCCGCAGGCGGGCGAGCAAGGCTCGGAGGCGGAAGTGGTCTGCAAAAACAGTTTCGGTGGCGAATTCGGCGGTCGCTGGGTCGCGACTTTGGAGGGACTGCCCAATCGCGTGAAGGCGGAGCCGATCGCCTTCGAGGGGCGACCCGAAAGATTCGCCTTCGCCGTGAAGTTGGAACCCGATGCCCCTCTGGGTGTGTTCGAAGATTTGGTTTGCCGCGTCACGGGTCGCGTTGGTGATGACGCGGTTTCGTACGTTGTGGCTTCGGGCGGGAAGCTCTCGATCGCCCCGGCCGGGAAGATCGTGCGAGACGCGACGGGCCGGCCGCTGAGTCGTTTGGAAATCCTCCGTCGGCGCTCGTCCGGCGATACACATTCCCCGCAGTGACCACCAAGATGAATCCTCGATTTACTCGTCTCGCAGCACTTGTTGTCTGGGCCTTGGGGTACGTCCTGATGCGATTGGCGGCTTGTGAGTCGGCTTTTGCGGTAGGGCCCGAACCGGTCGGCTTAGAGGTTTTCCCCAGTCGAGTCGTCTTGGATTCGGGCAGGGACTCGCAGGGATTGGTCGCTATCGCTCGGTATGCGGATGGAAGTGCCCGGGATGTGACGGCGGACGCGAAGGTTGCGATCGCCGATGAGGGCGTTATCGTCTATGAAAACGAGACGTTAGTGCCAGGGGCGATCGGCGAGACGCGTGTTACCGTCGAATGGCATTCGCGAACTGTAGACGTCGAAGTCAAGGTGAATTCGGTCAACGATTCTCAGGAAATCGGCTTTCGCCGAGAGGTCGTTCCGGTATTGACCAAAGCCGGTTGCAATTCGGGCAAGTGTCACGGCGCGGCCTCCGGTAAAGACGGCTTTCGGCTCAGTCTGTTCGGTTATGACGCCGAAGGGGATCGGTCCCGACTTGTCGATGAATTGCGGGGGCGTCGTATCAACCTTGCCGACCCTGAGGCTAGTTTGCTGATTCACAAGGCGATCGGTGAGGTTCCTCATACGGGTGGGGGACGCATCGCAAGGGGAGATGAGGGTTACGACTTGCTGGTCGCATGGATCGGGAATGGCGCTAAGCCCGATGCCCCCGATGCGGTCGTGCCTACGGGGATTCGCGTCTATCCGGGGGAGTCGGTGATCTCGTCACCGGGTCAATTGCAAAAGCTCGTCGTGTTGGCGACCTACAGCGACGGCTCGGATCGCGATGTGACGCGATGGACGACGTTCGTTTCCAACAACCCGTCGGTGGCCGAGGTCAGTGACGAGGGAATGATCAGTTCCACCGGCACCGGCGACGCTTTTGTGCTGGCGAGATTTGACCAATTCGTAGAGGGTAGCGGGGTCATCGTTCGGCCGTCCGCTGACGGTTCGGTCCCGTTTATTTTTCCTGAGTTGGACGAAGCCAATTACATCGACCGACATGTTCATGAACGGCTCAAACGCATGCATCTGTTCCCTTCTGAATTGGCGGACGATGATACGTTTCTGAGGCGTGTGTCGATCGACCTGACCGGGGCCCTGCCGACCCCAGCGCTTCGCGAATCGTTGATGGCTGACCCGAGCCCGCAGAAACGCGAAGCCTTGATCCGTTCACTTATCGAGACGCCGCAGTTTCGAGACTTGTGGGCCTTGCATTGGGCGGATTTGTTACAGGTCCGATCGAACAACGGGATGAGCGGTAAGGCCTTGACGCTTTATGACGAATGGCTTCGGCGGCGTGTCCACGAAGGACGGACGATCGATCAGATCGTCCGGGAGGTGATTCCTGCTACTGGCGGCACGTTTGACAACCCACCAACGAATTACTTCCAGACGGAGACCTCCCCGTTGCTTCTCGCCGAGGGGATAGCGCAGGTTTTTTTGGGCACTCGAATCCAGTGTGCCCAGTGCCACAATCACCCATTCGATCGTTGGACGATGGACGATTATTACGGCTTCGCGTCATTTTTCGGGCAGATCAAGTACAAGCAAGCCGCCGACCCGCGCGAGTTGACGATCTTCAATTCGCCAGGAGATTCGCTCGTTCATCCGGTCGCTGGGCGTCAGGTGACACCGCGGTTCCTCGGCGAGTCGACCCCGGTATTTGAGCCCGCTGAAGATTACCGTCAGCGGCTCGCCCAATGGCTCGCGGACCGTCGGAACGTCGCCTTCGCCCGCAATATCGCGAATATCGTATGGGCCCATTTTATGGGGACCGGGATCGTCGAACCGATCGATGATTTCCGGGTGAGCAATCCCCCATCCAACCCCGAGTTACTCGACGCCTTGGCGGAGAAATTGGTCGGGTATGGGTTCGACGTCTCGCGACTCGCCGAGGACATTTGCCGATCGAGGGCCTATCAGTTATCGAGCCAGACGAATTCCAGCAACTCGCTCGACCGGAGGAATTTTTCGCATGCGAAAGTCCGTCGCATGCGTGCGGAAGTGCTTCTCGACTGCATCTCCCAAGTGACGGAAGTGGCGGAGAAGTACCCGGGATTACCGGAAGGCCGACGTGCGATCGAGATCGCCGATGGTGCCACGCCGAATTACTTTCTCACAACGTTTGGGCGGGCCACCCGACAGACCCCCTGTTCGTGTGAGGTGAAGACGAACCCGACGTTGTCGCAAGCGATGCACTTGTTAAACGGGGAGACTACCAACGAAAAGATCAAAGCGGGGGGGGTGATCCGACGGTTATTGCAGCAGCATCAGGACCCTCGGATCGTGGCCGATCAACTCTACTTGCGATGTTATTCGCGGCACCCCGACGATAGCGAACGGGAGCAGATCGCGACCCGCTTGAAAGGTTATGACAACCCCGAGTCGGGGCTTGAAGATCTTTTCTGGGCGATCCTGAATTCGAACGAGTTTATTTTAAATCACTGAGAGGCGGTCGTATGTGTCTGGGTAAGGTCCTCGAAGGGATAACGTTCGCTATCGCGATCGGACTTTTTGATTTCGCCGCCGCCCAAGAGCCGACCGTTAATGATTTGTCGGCTCAGGCGTTCTCGGTGCTGAAGAAGCATTGTTTCACTTGTCACAATGCCGAGGAGTCTCGAGGCGATCTTGACGTTACTTCGGTCGACAAGCTGATGGCCGGATCGGCATCGGGACCGGTCCTTGTCCCCGGGCGACCGCAGGACAGCCCGCTCTATCTTTTAGCAGCGCATCAAGGTGAGCCGAAAATGCCACCCAACGCGCCGCGATTGTCACAGCGCGAGTTGGGCATACTGGCCCGATGGATAGCGTCGATCGGTGATAATCTTCCTAGGCCCGATAGGACGTCGCGTAAAACGCCGGGCGAGATGGGCGACGACACGGCCGCCGGAAGCGATCGCGGTGCGCGCGAATCGAGACCTGGGTTGGTGCCAATTCGGCCGGTCGCGGGAAAGATGCCGGTCTTATCGGTCGCCGCGTCCTCTGAACTTGGCATCGCGGCCGTACCGGGTCAGCGGGAGGTCTTGCTCTATGATTACCGTCAGGATCGCTGGGTCGGCGGGCTCGACTATCCGGAGGGTGACATTTTCGTGCTCCGTTTTTCGGCCGACGGTAAGCGATTGGCTGCGGGTGGGGGAGTTGGTGGACGGTCAGGGGCAGTCGTCGTTTGGGATTTGCAAAGTTATGATCGGATCGCGACGATCCCGGTTGGCCGTGATGTCGTGTTAGCGCTCGACCTTTCACCTGATGGCACTCATGTTGCTATTGGCGGACCATCGCGTTTAACGAGCGTGTTGCGGGTTACCGATGGTGCGACCGTTTATGAGTTTACGAAGCACGCGGACTGGGTCACGTCCGTCTCCTTCAGTGGTGATGGGGTTTTGTTGGCCAGCGGAGATCGTTTCGGTACGCTCTGTTTATGGGAACTTGCAACGGGTGACGAGTACCTGACCCGCCGTTCGCATCAAGGGATGATATCGGCCCTCGCTTGGTCCGCGGATTCGAATCATTTGGTTTCTGCCGGCCGTGACGGATTGTTATCGCGACTTGATGTTGCGAGTGGTCTTGCGGAGTCGGCAGAAGGGCATGCCGGCGGAGTGGAAGCGTTGCTCGCTGTCGGTGAGCGATGGTTCACCGTGGGTGGGGATCGTCGGCTGGTGGCCAGGGATGCGAATTTGCGGCCGGAACAGGTGAAGGACTTCGATTTTTCCCCGATCGGTTTGGCCGCATGTGGTCTGAAGGGGGACTTGTTCGTGGCTGGCGATGACGGAGACATTCGGCACGTCGAGTCGATAGGAATTGGGACTGTGCGGCGATGTGAGTTACCGCGGACCTCGCATCATTTCGCCGTGAAGTCGGCTCGCCCAAGGCCTGTCGATCGGGAATTCATCCCCCCGACCAGCGATGCGTCCGATAGGTCCTCAGCATATCAACCCGATACGGACGTTAGCTTAAGCGATGAATTGGTGACATTAAGGCAAGTCATCGCTTCCACCGAAGAGTCATTGATGGAAACGCGTGAGTCGGTAAAGTCGCTCGAACGTACCTTGGACGAGTTGAAGGGATTGCTGAAAACTCGGGAAGCTTCGTCGAAGGGAAGATAAATCGGCGAACGAAAAACCTCGGCAGCCAAACGGCAAGAAATTGGCAGGCTTAGAGGGCTTCGCCGTACCGGTCGGTCCCTCGGCCGAGATCCGTCCGCAACGCTTTTCCGCATTCGCATCAGGTCGTGTGGATCGCGCGGCCATCGACGGCGAGGGCCGCTTCGTGGACCGCTTCGGCGAGCGTCGGGTGGGCGTGGCAGGTCCTCGCGATGTCTTCGCTGCTGGCACCGAACTCCATCGCCGTTGCCGCTTCGGCGATCAAATCGCCGGCGCGTGCGCCGATGATGTGAACCCCCAGGACACGGTCGGTTTTCCTATCGGCGAGGATTTTGACGCGGCCATCGGTTTCGCCGAGGGTCCGCGCGCGGCCGTTGGCACCGAACGGGCAGACGCCCTTGCGGTATTCGACGCCGGCGTCCTTGAGCTGGTCTTCGGTCTTGCCGACCGAAGCGATCTCGGGGTGGGTGTAGATGATCGCGGGGATGACGTCGTAATTGATGTGGGCCGAGATCCCGGCCATCCGCTCGACGCACACGACCCCTTCTTCCATCGCCTTGTGGGCTAGCATCATCCCGCCGATGCAATCGCCGACGGCATAGATCGAGGGGACGGAGGTGCGGAACTCCTTGTCGACGGTGAGGAAGCCGCGTTTATCGGCTTGCAAGCCGGCGGCATCGAGCCCGATCTCGCCGGTCAGCGGTGTCCGTCCGGTGGCGAGCAGGACGCGATCACAGATGATCGGTTCGCCCCCTTTGATCGCCACGACGCATTGGTCGCCATCCCGTTTGGCCGATTCGACGAAGGTGCTGGTGCGGAATTCCAGCCCTTGCTTGGCGAAGGTCCGTTGGGCCAGTCCGGCCAGTTCGGAGTCCATCCCGGGGAGGATGCGATCCAATGCCTCCAGGACGATCACTTGGCTGCCGAGACGATTCCAAACGCTCCCCAGTTCCAGACCGATGTATCCGCCGCCGATCACGACCAGTTTTTGCGGGACGTCGGGGAACGAGAGCGCGGTGGTGCTGTTACCGATCCGGTCGCCGTCTTCGTGGACGAACGGAAGCGACGCCGGGCGGCTGCCAGTGGCCACGAGGATTTTGGTCCCCTCGACCATTTGGGTTTCGCCAGACGCGGAAGTGACTTCGATGGTCGTTGCGCTGCGGAGACGGCCGCGACCCTTGTAGGGGACGACGCCACGCTGTTTGAAGAGCATGTCGATGCCGCCGGTGAGCGTATCGACGATCTTTTGCTTGCGGGCCATCATCGCGGGGAGGTCGAGCTCGATGCCGCCGATTTTCAGCCCGTGGTCAGCGAACTTGTGCTTCGCTTCTTCATAGAGGTGGGACGATTCGAGCAGGGCTTTGCTTGGGATGCACCCGACGCGGAGGCAGGTACCGCCGAAACGGTCATTTTCGTCGATGCAGGCGACGTTCAGGCCGAGTTGTGCGGCGCGGATCGCGGCGACATAACCGCCAGGGCCGCCCCCGAGGACGACGAGGTCATGGCGAGTCGATTTCATGGCAAAGCTTCCTGGGTCAAGGTGTGTTTCGGGTCGGGCTGTCAGCGGCACGAATCGTCGCTGGAGGTCATTTCGCCTCGGCGTGATCGGGAAACAACGCCTCTAATTTAACCCAGGATTGCCGCGGCAGACATGCTACTTCCTTGGGGGGTTGGCAATTCGCGGGGGGCTATCGCGAAAACCGGCTGGTCAGGCCGGATCGCCAAAAAATGGGTTCGCGACTAAGATGAGAGACGTCGCGGGCTGGTACGGAATATGTCCCAGAGGTCCCGCCGGCGTGACCCTCGCAACGATCGAAACCCCTTTCCCCGCGACCTAAACCCGCCGTGTCATTCCCCGTCAACAAGGCCGGCCCCATCGCGAAAGTTACCCCCGCCGCCGCGGATGATTCCCAAACCGAGGAAGCGTCGGTCAACCACGCAACGTCGATCGATGCAGAAGCTTCGGCCACCCACGATCAAGCGGGCACCCACGATCAAGCGGGCAACCGTGCTTCGCGACCTGGGGCGGGATCTGGTTTGGGGACTGGGTCGAAGCTGATCGACCGATTCGGAAGGGTGCACACCAGTCTGAGGATCAGCGTTACCGACCGCTGTAACATCCGCTGCTTTTACTGCATGCCGGCGGATGACGTGACTTTTTTGCCGCGTGAATCGCTGTTGACGTTCGAAGAGATCGTGCGGGTGACGCGTCTGTTGGTCGGGGTCGGGATCCGCGACGTCCGGTTGACCGGGGGTGAGCCGCTGGTTCGTCGCGAGCTCGATCGGTTGGTCGCGATGCTCGTCGAAATCGACGGGATCGAAGATCTGGCGTTAACGACCAACGGGATGCTGCTGAGCGAGCAGGCGCAGTCGCTTCGTCGGGCCGGGTTGAAACGGATCAACATCAGCCTCGACACGCTCAACGAAGAGGCGTTCCGCAAGATCACACGTCGCGAGGGGTTGGATCGGGTGCTCGGAGGGATCGATGCCGCGATCGATGCCGGGTTCGATTCGATCCGGTTGAACGCGCTTGCCATACGCGACTTGACGGAGCCGGAGGTGATCCCGCTTGTCGAATTCGCGATTCCTCGCGGGTTAACGATGCGGTTCATCGAATACATGCCCCTGGATGCCGAGCGGCGATGGCGGGCGGATCGGGTCCTGAGCGGCGACGAGATCATGGCGCGGCTGGAGGGGCATTTCGGCGGTTTGCGGCCGGTCGCACCACCGCACCTGTCGCAGCCGGCACGTGATTACGAGCTCGTCGATCGCCCGGTCGGTCGCGACGGGAGGTTGCCGCGGGTCGGGTTGATCCGGCCGGTGACCGAGCCTTTTTGTGGGGCCTGTGACCGGATCCGATTAACCGCCGAGGGGACGATCCGCAATTGCCTCTTTTCGCACCAGGAGTGGGATTTGCGGGGGTTGCTCAGGGGCGGGGCGGGGGACGACGAAATCGTGAGTGCCGTCGCCAGCGCGGTCTTTGCGAAGGGGCCCGGTCACCTGATCAGCCAGATCGGGTTCACTCAGCCCGAGCGGCCGATGTTTCGGATCGGCGGTTGAACCCGCCAGCGGACAAGCCCTACAATCGCCAGCTTTCCTGGCCCCGGATCGGCACGGGTCGCGTCGAGACGGGATGAATTCATCCGACCTTTTTTAAGCAACGGCTTCGCATGTCAGCCAACCCAACGATCGACGTCAACGAGGGACTCCGGCAGGTCGCCGAGGCCGCCCAGCGAGGGGAACTCAGCCAGTCAGCGGTCGAGAACATCACGACCTGGTTGACCCAGAGGCGTTATGCCGAATACCTGCCGCAGGTCCTTGGGCATATTGCCGATCAGAAGTGGAAACGGCTCGACGATGCCTTTTGGACGATCATCCCCTTCGGCACCGGTGGGCGGCGGGGGCGGATGTACCCGATCGGTTCGAACGCCATCAACGACCGGACGATCGGGGAGAGTGCCCAAGGGTTGGCCAATTACGTCAAGCAGACATGCGGGCCTGACGAACGGCTGACCTGCGCGATCGCTTACGACCCGCGTCACCGGTCGCGGCACTTCGCCGAGTGGTGTGCCGGGATCCTTGTCGCCAATGGCTTCAAGATTTATTTCCTCGACGATTATCGGGCGACGCCGCAGTTGTCGTTCGCGATCCGTTACAAGGATTGCACCTGCGGCATCATGGTGACCGCCAGCCACAACCCGCCGACCGACAACGCGGTGAAGGTTTATTGGCGGGGCGGGGCGCAGGTCTTGCCGCCGCACGATGAGGGGATCATTCGTCAGGTGCTCGAGTGCGACGAGATTCAGCATGTGCCGTTCGACGAAGGGGTCGCGGACGGGAGGATCGAGATCGTGACGGCGGAAATCGATGCCGCGTATTTGCGGGCCGTCAGGGAGTGTCGTTTCGAAGGGCCTCGCCAGATCAAGATCCTGTACACGCCGCTTCACGGGGTCGGCGGGTTGGCCGCGCCACCGGTCTTGAATGCCGATGGGTTTGCCGATGTCGAGCTGTATCAGCCTCACGCCGAGCCGAACGCGGATTTCCCGAACGTCCCCGGAAACGTGTCGAACCCCGAGAACGTTGCCGTATTCGACGAGCCGATCCGCTACGCGCGGCAGCATGGTCATCAACTGATCCTGGCGACCGACCCGGATGCCGATCGGTTGGGATGCGCGGCGCCGCTGACACCTGACACCGCCGGCCCCTGGGCGACGCTCAACGGGAACCAGATCTCGGCGCTGTTGGCCGATTTTGTCCTGTCGCGATGGGCCGCGGCCGGGAAGTTGACGCCGCGTCATTACATCGTCAAGACGCTCGTCACGACCGAGCTGATGCGGCGGATCGCCGATCATTACGGCGTCGGGTGCGAAGGGGATCTGCTCGTCGGGTTCAAAAACATCGCCGAAGCGATCGATCGCTGTGGCCCCGAGCGGTTCGTTTTCGGCGCCGAGGAGTCGCACGGTTATCTCGTCGGGACTTACGCGCGGGACAAGGACGGTTTGGTCGCCTGCATGTTGATGAGCGAATTGGCGGCCGAGCTTTTGGCGGCCGGGCAAACGCCGCACGACCGCATGGCGGAGCTTTACCATCGGCACGGTTACCATCAAGAGAAGGTGATCAACCTAGTGATGGAAGGGAGCGAGGGGATGGCCGCGATGAAGCGGTTGATGTCGGCGCTGCGTACCGACCCGGTCCGAGAGCTCGGCGGGATGCGTGTCGCCGGGGTCCGCGATTACTTGAACGGCGCTCGGACCGAGTTCGGCTCCGGAGAGGCCGGCCAAGCGGCGAAGACCGCACCGCTCAAAGGCCCGGTCGGCGACATGGTGATCATGGATCTCGAAGAAAGCGGCAATTACGTCGCGGCCCGGCCGTCGGGTACGGAACCGAAGATCAAGATTTATCTCTTCGCCCGCTTGGGGCCCGAAGATTCGATCGACCTCGAAGCGGCCAACGCCCAGTTGACGCGGCGGCTCGACACTTGGGATCGTGAATTGAGAGCGCTAGCCAAGCGGTATTGCTAAGCGATAACGCTGTGGCGCGTCGACCGATCGACG